>CATITW010000053.1 GCA_949547975.1 Cryomorphaceae bacterium
GAAATTGGCAAGTACTCGCAGAGGGGATCCCTATGCTGAGCGGTCTCGAAGCCAACCGCTTAATTCCGACACTTACCATTCTTAACGGACTTCGTTCTAACAACTCGGGTTGGGAGTTTGCGTTTGGTCCGACCATAGACTTCTCGAGATCCATGAATGGAAAACTAGATTCTCGCGGAGACATCGCAGTGAGCACTGCACTTGTGTTCTCTGTAGGTAAGACGATCAAAAGTGGGGAAATGAACTTCCCGATCAATGCTTATCTGATACCCCCGAAAGACGGGACATCATACCGGTTCGGAATTTCCATGGGATGGAACGCCTCGAAGAAAAAACGTCTCATGGATCTCTAACACGCCATAAAATCTTAAAACCTTGTGAAAACCCGTACGAAGCCATTCGTGCGGGTTTTTTAGTGGTAATTTCGCCGAATGCGCATATGGCTCACCCTTGTTCTTGTATTCACTGTAGCGTTCGAATCGATCGCTCAGGATATCCGCTCGGATTCTACAATTCTGTTGAACCCGGTGACCATAGTCGATGGAGAAGACCCCGCCGTGGTACTGTTACGCGAATTAAAGGCGGCCTATATCGACTACCGCAAAATTCAACCACAAAACATTACCTATTATTCTCGGCAGATCAGCGACAGTATTCGTACCGATTTTGAGCAGCTCGCCACAGTCTCATTCAGCGATGGGGCTTCCTTTCAAAGCGTGGAGGCGTTTAAGGATTACAGTAAAAAGCCCGCAGACTTTGGAAACTCAGTGAGTGTGGGGTTTGAGATAGATCTAAGCCCTGGAACCGATTTTAACAGCGGTCAATCCAAAGGAACTTTCGGACAGTACCCGTTATCGGATTACCGTTCTATCGCTTGGACACCACTTGCTAAAAGCGAATTTTCACCGTATCACCTAATGCCTGTGCCCGGTTGGCTTGTGCAAGGCGGTTGGACGAACTACCGTGTGGAGTTAGTAAAGAGTATGCTGTTTCAAGGAGAAGAATTCGTGACGCTCGCACTCCAACCCAAAGAGGGAAGAGTAGGATGGAGCGGTACTCTTGAGGTCAACGCCACGACCAAAAGAGTACTTGCATTACGAGCCGTATACGACGGGGTCACGGTATCCCAGCAGTTTACTTCAGGGGGCACGTTTTATCCTTCCGAGATTAAGATGGAAGTAGCGGATCCGAAATTTAGTTTTGAATACAAGGTCACTGCGGTCAATACGCCCACGCCGGCAAATACCAAACGCAATCCGCGAATGGTGGCCTATCTACCGGAACCGACCGAGTTGCAAGAGGATTTTTGGACGGCATACCGACCAAAGTCGGAAGTGTTGGATGAATGGACCAGAAAGCAAGACAGTTTGATTCGTTATCTAAATTCTGATGCTTATTTGGACAGCGCAGATGCTGAGTACAATAAATTTCACTGGTACGAGCCATTAGTGAGTGGAATGGGTTACCGAAAGAGGAGTAAGGGAACGAATGTCTTTATTTCGCCTTTGATTGCACAATGGAACGCCGTTGGGATCGGTGGCGTGCGCTGGATGCCAAGTATCCTATTTTCAAAGCGGTTCTCGAACTACCAAAGCATCAGTACGGTGGCGAATGTAAATTATGGGTTTTTAAATCAGGACCTTAAAGGATCGGTGTCAACCACGTACACGTATGCACCGTTGCACAACGGTTCGATCCGCTTCAGTGCTGGTGATGAGTACAAACAAATCACGCAAAGCGTAGATATCGCTGGTATTTTCGCACGATCAAACTTTGTCCGTAAAATATTTGCAGAAGGGTACCACCGCTATGAATGGATGAATGGTTTCTACACAGAAATAGGCCTGGAATACAGCAATCGTGAAAGCATTCAAGGGCTGCAGTTTGCAGAATGGACGAACGATCTTTTCGGGCAACGCAACGAGCCGGCTCCATTTCCGAGCTATACCGTTGCGCAGTTAGGAGTGGAGATGCTTATTCGCCCCTACCAGCGCTATTATTTGAAAGGTCGGCAGAAGATTGTCCTTTCGAGCAAATGGCCGGACTTCATTTTCAGTTTCAAGCAAGGCATACCGAACCTCTTCGGCAGTGACGTGTCGTATTCGAAATACGAGATGCTCGTAGAAGATATGCTCAGGTTTGGTCCCCTCGGAGAGAGCTTTTACAGATTTTCCTCGGGTGGATTTTTAAATGATCCAGACCAAGTCAGGTTCATCGAATACAAATGGTTTCGAGGCGGTGACTATTTTTTATTCACCCAACCGCTGTATACGTACCAAGCGCTGCCAGAAACATTCGCTTCACCAAGCGTGTATCTCACCGGTTCAGCGATTCATCATTTCGACGGATTCTTTTTGGGCAAAATCCCGGTCATTCGGAGGCTGAAGTTGGGTACAGCCGTTGGAGCAAGTTTTCTAGCCGTCCCAAATGAAAATGTGGCTTACCTAGAATCCTATGTGGGTCTGGAGCGTAAAGTTCGACTGTGGGACACGCCGACTAGATTTGGGGTGTATTACCTGTTGCAACCGGAGATGGCGCAACAGGGTTTTCGAATAAAAATTGGTGTAGACGTAAAAGACACGTTTAACGACCGCTGGAACTTCTAATTTCACATTTGAGACTTTAAAAGTGCCCAATTCGTAAAAAAAGCCCTTTGGTTACGGGGATTTCACACAGAATGCGCACAATCTCGCAGTATTCGTGTTAATTTACGGCGCATTATTGCATTATGAGATCACTACTGGCTTTCTTTCGCATTTTCGTGGTGTTCAGCATCATCCTGTTTGGGGTGACGTTGCTGGCACTGATGATGCCTTTTACCTCCCGTAAAACCGCACACTGGGTGTTTATTTCGCTCAAGGGCGTCTTACTTTGGGTGATCGGCGTTCGGGTTCATGGACCTTCATTCGATGCGATGGAGCCCGGAATGATCATGGCAAACCACCGCTCGTATTTAGATATACTGTTTATTCCAACGAAGGCTTTGTTCACTATCGTAGGTAAGGTGGAGGTTCGCTCTTGGCCAATTATCGGTTGGGCCGCTCGAGCCTTGGGCGTCATCTGGGTCAAACGAGAGAGCAAAGAGAGCAGAAAATCCACCAAGGATTACATCGTTAAGTCCATGAAAAAGGGGCAAACGGTAGTGCTATTCCCAGAAGGAACCTCGGGCGAAGGACCGTTGCTCTTTCCACTTAAGCCAGGCATGTTCCACGAGTGTGCAGCGCACAATTTCCCGATATATCAGTGGAGTCTCCATTTTGACAATGCTAAAACGGCCTTTCCTCCGGGCGTACCGTTTTTAAAGCACCTGTGGTTGATGTGTCAGGAATGGCGCGTGAACGCCTACATCGACTTGCGTGAAGAACCCATTCGTGGAAATGACGGGGAAGAATTGGTCGAAAACGC
>CATITW010000054.1 GCA_949547975.1 Cryomorphaceae bacterium
GATACCCTGTTCCCACGAGTGCTGCGTAACAACCTGCTCTCGCAGCTTCCTTATTTGAAAAAGCAAAACTTAAAGTTTGAGCAGTACGCAGGAAAGAGTGTGTTCGAGGTGTTCGACACCTTGCAGCTCGAACGCAGTGCGCTCTTGCAAGTACAGACGCTGAGAACGACCGTGTATTACAACAACGAAGGCGTGTTTACCCCACATGAATTGCCGGTACAAGCGCAAGTAGCGCCCGTGTATGCGATAGAAGTGGTGGACGTGAATAACGACGGACACAAGGACCTTTTGCTTGGAGGGAATTTATTTGAAGTGCAGCCGGAATGGGGCCGATATGATGCCTCGAGAGGAACCGTACTTTTAGGGGACGGCGCTCGTGATTTTACGGCAGCTCCTATCGCCGAAAGTGGCTGGAATTTGGACGGCCAGTTGCGCGATATCGTCGCCTTTGACCACGACGGGCAAACGCAAATTCTGATCAGTAGGCTCGAAGGTCCGATCGAGGTGTATAACGTTGCGAAGTGATGCGGTTCCTGCCTTGCATAGCGTTCGCGGCAGTTCTTGCGGCATGTGGCGTGGCTGAAAAAGAGCCCGCTGTGGAGACCTTATTTACGGAGGTGGCGGCTGAAGCTGGAATTGGCTTTCGGAACGATTTGGAAGAAAACGAAGCGCAAAACATCGTCGACTACCTCTATTTCTACAATGGCGCAGGCGTCGCTGTGGCCGATTTCAACCAGGACGGACTCGAAGACATCTACTTCGTACGCAACCGTGGAGCGAATGCACTCTACTGGAACAACGGCGATTGGACATTTACCGAAGGCGCCGCAAAGGCAGGCGTACAAGGCCAGGCCGAGTTTCAAAATGGCGTGAGCGTGGTGGACATTAACGCGGACGGCTACCCGGATCTGTGCGTAAGTGCCGTGAATCATTTGGGATGGAGCGGAACGCATGAATTTTACTTGAATCAGGGCGATGGCACATTCAAAGAACAAGCTGCTGCGCTAGGAATCGACGTGGGCGGCTACGGCCAGCAGACGCTATTTTTCGACGCAGACAACGACGGCGATATGGATCTGTATGTGCTGCGGCACAGCATACACCCTTCAGGGAGCTACCACCGCGCTTCGCAACGCAATGAGGTCGATGAGCGCGCTGGAGATTTATTTTTTCGCAACATCGGGAATGCCTCGGCGCCAAAATTCGAAGAACAGACCAAGGCTGCGGGGGTGCTGAGCTCGCCGATCGGCTATGGGCTGAGTGTGATCGCACGCGATTTCAACAGTGACGGCTACCTCGATGTGTATGTGGCGAACGACTTTCATGAAAATGACTATTTGTATGTGAACCGAGGTGGGGAGCGGTTTGAATTGGTCACTGAAGAGAGTTTTCAAACCCATTCAAAGTTTACGATGGGGATAGATGCGGCCGATTTTAACGGCGACGGTCACCAGGATCTTTTCACCCTCGATATGAAGCCTTGGGACGAAATTGAGCGCAAGAACGCATTGGGCGCAGAGCCTTTTCACATCCACAAATACAAGCGGAGCCAAGGGTATCTCGAGCAGTTCCCGAAAAACAGCCTGCACACGTTCCGAGGGAATCAGCAAAGCGCTTCAGGGAGCATTCCGGTGTTCGAAGACCGTGCGCCATTACTGGGCGTGGAAAGCACCGACTGGAGCTGGGGCGTGCTTCTAGAAGATTTTGACGGCGACGGGTACAAAGACATCTTTGTGACCAATGGAATCAAACGTCGCCCAAACGATCTGGACTACATCCAATTCCTGTCCGACGGCGGCATGGCCGTAACCAGCGACCAAGACATTTACAGCGAAATGCCATCTGGGAAAGTGCCCAACCGAGCGTATCGTGGCGCAGCACAGGCACCACTAGAAGAAGTGAGCACTCGCTGGGGTCTGGATTATATCGGAACGAGCAACGGTTCGGCGATTGGTGATTTTGACAACGACGGACGCTTGGATTTGGTGGTCAACAACCTCGACGGACCGGCCCTTTTGTACAAAAACACATTAGCTAGTCCGACCACTATGGCAGACTTTGGCGGCTATGACGTGCGTTACCGTAAACGCGCTGATGCGAAGGCACACTGGAACACGGGAACGCGTTCATGGCTCAGTCACAGCACCTCGCGCGCAGCAGTAGATGACTTCGGTGGAGCCATTATCGTTGAGTGGCCGCACCGCGACGCGGAGCTCTTTGAACTGCTTCCTGGGCAAGTAAACAGACTAGAGCCTGGGACCGGTTATGACGCAGGGAAATTGACCACCGTAGATAAATCAAGACCAAAGCCTGCGCCGGATACTTTGCGCCTCGAGCACCGCGAAAATGCCTACACCAGCTTTGTCCAAACGCCGCTTCTGATCGAAGGGGTGGACGAGCTTGGACCCGCAGCAGAACATTTTGACCAGCAGGTATTCATCGGGGCAAGTACCGGCAAAGCTCCAAGCTGGTGGAATCCCGCTACTGGAGATACTACGCAAATCCTCCGCGATCGCAACTATGAAGACGTAGATGCGGCTGTGATTACCCTGGGAACGGGAGAAAAGGCGCTCGTTGTGGTAACTGGCGGTAGTTCCGCGCCGAACGAAAGCCCTGCCTATCGCGACCGCATGTACTTGCAGGCGAACGGACGCAGCGTGCTGCTCGAAGGAAGCGGAACGAACGCCTCGTGCGTAGCGGTTGTGGATGCGAACGGCGACGGGATAGACGACCTGTTTATCGGCGAACGCAGCGTATGGAACGACTATGGAGCAGCGCCCGAACATGCCCTCTACCTTGGAAATAAAGACGGCGGTTTAACGCCCGTGCGACCGGAATGGCTGAATCATTTCGGGATGATTACCGAC
>CATITW010000055.1 GCA_949547975.1 Cryomorphaceae bacterium
CATTGAGATTCAAAGGTACGATAACCAAGGTTCAAGATTATTAAATCATTAAAAATCTGATTTTAAGTGGTATAGGGTCAAAATGAAACAGCGTTTTGTTTGGTTTTTGTGAACTTAATAGCGCAAAACCAACAAAAACAACACACAATGAAACGTATTGCATTATTGATGCTATTGCCTGTATTAGCGATAGGTCAGAAAAAATCAGGGGTGGTCTATTCAGAGCACCCAGCGTATGACGTGGTCACAGAATCTTACCGCGTGTGGGAATCTGGAACTGAAGAAGAATTGCGTGCCTTGTATACCGAGGACGCGAAAATCTGGGGTCCTGGAGATACTGAAGCAGATAACATGGATAATGAAGTTCAAGGGATGCTTTGGTGGCAGAAGAACTTTGACATTTCGATTACTAATATGGATCCGGCCAAGCCAGATATTATTCAGTACAAAGGCGAGAAAGGCGCTTGGACTCTGGACTGGATGATTTTTACCGGAATTAACAAGGAAAGCGGAGACACTGTTACGCAACCGTTACACACTGCAAACTTTGTTAACGAGGACGGAAAGATCGAAATGACAGTGAACTATTTTGATCGTGAGACACTTGGTGCACAAATTCAAGAATCATTCGGTCTACACAGAAATGGGCGTGTATTTGATGAGCATCCTTTCATTGAAATCTTGAAAGAGGTAGTTGCTGGCTGGGAAGCGGGTGATGCTGACGCAATGGCTACGCATTTTGCCGAAGATTGCACGTTCCACAGATTAGGTGATGGCGATGGCTACCGAGATAAAGACCTCGCATTTAGAAAAGAAAGCTGGTCAGCTGGAATCGCAGGTACAAGTTCTCGCAAGATGAATGTTTACGGGTATCCTGACGCTATATACTACCAGAAAGGTGAAGGCGGCTGGGAGATTCTCTCTTGGTGGAACCACACTTTCGTAAGTGCTGAAACAGGTGAAGAGGATACGGTCTTTTTACACCTCAGTCACTCTTTCAACAATGATGGAAAAATTACTAGAGAAGTCCTCTGGGTAGATTAATCATAAACTAAACAACCATGAAGAAATATATAGTAATCGGGTTGTGTGGTTCGCTTTTGGCGAGCTGCATGCAACCTGGTTTAAGCGAGGATGAGGTAAGGGAGTTTGCCACCTCGCACATTGAAAACCAGATCGGCTATGCTGATGCTGTCGAGCCATACTATGCAGGCTTATCGGACGACCTTAAAGTTTGGAATAATCCAGTTTGGAGAAACATGCCGCGTGATTATGAGAAAGATCCTAATAATGATGGGAGTTACTTCTATGAAGATTCTATCAAGGTGACCTTACATGACGTATACATGATGGGCAGCCATGCAAATGTCATGGGAACCATTCAGTGGTACATCGCCGGTGTGAATACTACCTACAGAAATTTCTCGGGTATTGTAACCAAAGAGGAAGGGCAAATTAGGTGGACGCGCTTTGTGGGAGCCGATCACCATACGTTATCAAAAGGATTTTTATGGCCATCTACGGAAATGGAAGGTGCATTAGGCGCTTATGGTGCAATGCGTACTGCGATGATGAATTTGGACAACCAACGTGCATTGGAACTTTCAGATTCATTGGTAGCTGCAGACCCATCTTGGGCCACAGCACACCTTGGTCAGCTTCACTACTACTGGATGAACCAAGATGTAGAAAACTTTACGGCTGCGCATGATGCGGCGATGTCAAAGTTGGACGGAGCTAGTCGAGCGGAGAAGCACTTTATTATGTCATACACGACAGATCGCGAAAAAGCGAATATGCACATGGAGAAGGCCTTGCTTTTTGCTCCTGTAGACCCAATGATTCGTACATGGTACGCTTGGGGTGAAAAAGATGCAGAGCGCGCTTTAGACATCATGCGCCATGCTTGGGCTCGCTTACCAGAAAATGGCGGTGTCAACAATATGATGGGGTATAAGTACATGGCCGCAGGCAATATGGATAAGGCGAAGCAACACTTCGAAATATTCATGCGTGCTCATCCAGACGTTGCAAATGCTTATGACTCTTATGCAGATTATTACCTCGCAGCAGGCGACACCGCTATGGCGAAAGAGATGTATATGAAAGCTTACGAAACAGATAATAATTGGACCGCTTCTAAAGAGCGTTCCGAAGCACTTTAAACTATGAAGAATTTAATTTTAGGCGTTTTTGCCGCAGTATTAGTTACAGCATGTACACAAACTGCTGAGCCTTGTCC
>CATITW010000056.1 GCA_949547975.1 Cryomorphaceae bacterium
GAGCTGCTCGAACAACCGCTCGAATACACCACCTCCGAACGGATCGTAAACAATCCCGACGCGCGCACTTTCGCTAAAGATGAAGCCGCTCTGCGTAAATCCTGGGAGCAGCACCTGAAATGGCGCATCATCAACCGCATCTATGAAAAGGACCGTGCGCAAAAAGAAGACGCGGAAACCGACGAAAGTGTCGAGCTCAAATCCTTCGAAACGCTGGAGGTTGCGGCGCGCGAAAAGGAATTGGAACTACAAGAAGATTGGTACAGTGATATGATGGACGTGAGCCGCCTCGAATGGTTCGGCATGTACATGAACGCGTACTGTGAAGCCTACGATCCGCACACCTCCTACCTTGCGCCGCAGCAAAATGAAAATTTTGAGATGAGCATGACGGGCCAATTCGAAGGGATCGGTGCACAACTCAAAAAAATTGGCGACTACATCACCATCGAACGCATCATCGCAGGCTCCGCATGTTGGAGACAGGGCGATCTCGAAGCCGGTGACAAAATCATTGCCGTAGCACAAGGCGAAGCTGAACCTGTCGATGTGATCGGCTACAAAATCCGCGATGCCATCAAACTCATCCGCGGGGAGAAAGGCTCAGAAGTGCGCCTGACCGTGAAAAAGAAAGACGGCTCACGCGCAGTCATCCCAATCATTCGCGACGTAGTGGAGCTCGAAAGCACCTTTGCACGTAGTGCCGTGTTAGAAGGCGCTACCTACGAAAAGAAGGACGGCTCCTTCGTACAAACCAGCAACTCAGGAGTCAAAACCGGCTACATCAAACTGCCTAAATTCTACGTAAACTTCTACAAAGACGCCAACCGCAATGCAGCGGAAGATGTCAAAAAGGAGCTGATTCGTCTTAAAGAACAAGGCGTCGAAGGGATCGTACTGGACCTCCGCAATAACGGCGGTGGCTCGCTACCTGCTGCCATCGAAATCGCTGGACTCTTCACTGAAAAAGGCCCTCAGGTCCAAGTGAAAAACTTCCAAAGCGGTACCCGCGCTAAGAACAACAAAGACGGCAAGATCTATTGGGACGGCCCACTCGTCGTGCTCATCAACAACTACAGCGCCTCAGCCTCTGAGATTGTAAGTGCTGCACTACAAGACCGTGGTCGTGCACTGATCGTCGGACCATCGAAAAGTACTTTCGGCAAGGGCACCGTACAGAACATGTTCGACCTGGACCGTGCGGTGAACGGAAACCTGAATGAGCTCAAGCCTTTGGGCGCCATCAAGATTACGACTGAAAAGTTCTACCGCATTTCCGGAGGAACCACCCAGTTGCAAGGGGTCGTTCCGGATGTGGCTTTGCCCGGTCCGTATGACCAGATCGAGATCGGTGAAAAGGAATACGAAAACGCACTAGCGATCGACTACGTGGAACGTGCCAATTATTTGGAAGAAAAAGACCGTCAAGGGCGCCATGAAAAAGCCATAAAACGTGCACTCAAACGCACCGAAAACGCGCCGGAATTTGACCGCTACAAGGCATACGCAGATTTTATCGCGGAAGGAGACGAAGACCGGCTCATTCCCTTAAGCTATACAGAATTTGCGGCCTTCCAGGATTCACTGCGCACCATCAGTGACCAGTACAAGAATCTAGGCAAGGCTAAGGACAGTATGGCAGTAGCTCCACTCCCCTACCAGCTTGAAATGTTTGCCACGGACAGTGTGCAACAAGACATCTACCAAAAGTGGTTTACAGGTCTTTCAAAAGATGTTATCCTAAGAGAAAGTACGCACATCATTCAAGACATGATTAAATAATCCCATGCTGTATCTTCGAGCCTAGATATGAAACGGCTCTTCCGACATCCTGCATTTTACTTTTTGCTCGCCTTGTGTGTGGCAGCCCTGTCCGCACCCTTGATCGCTTTAGATTCTACGCCGCACGGAAATACCATGAACCTCGAGGAAGCCTTTTTGTCGCCCGGCGCTACCTCTGACAGAGGATTGCATGTATTAGGCACAGATAAGTTCGGCCGGGATCATTTTTCGCGAGTTGTTCTGGGCAGCAGGATCAGTTTAGGCGTAGGAGTCGTCGCGGTATTCGTCAGCCTTTTGATCGGCATTCCTGTTGGAGCCGTTGCCGGATATTTTGGCGGCAAGATCGACGCGCTGCTCAGCTGGCTCATGTCCGTGCTCTGGTCCATCCCCACATTATTGCTGGTCATCGCACTCACTTTCGTCCTGGGCAAAGGAATCGTCCAAGTATTCATTGCCGTTGGCCTCACCATGTGGGTCGAGGTCGCCCGTATCGTCCGTGGCCAATTCTTTTCTGAAAAAAACAAGGAGTACGTAGAAGCCAGCCGCGTCCTCGGATTCTCCACCACTCACATCATCTTTCGCGAAATTTTACCCAACACCCTCGGTCCACTCGCCGTGATTTGCGCCACAAATTTTGCCAGCGCCCTCCTGATAGAAAGTGGATTAAGCTTCTTGGGCATCGGTGCGCAACCGCCGCTACCTTCCTGGGGAAGCATGATCCGAGATTACTACCCCTATCTGATCACGGGGCAAGGCCACCTCGCTCTGGTCCCAGGCCTCTTGATCTCGCTCACCGTGTTGAGCCTCAATGCGCTCTCCTCAGCCTTGAAATCGAGCTAAGCCTCCAGGAAATCTGCTAGAAAAAGGGTTAAAGACGAATCTCGAAGTCGCCCTCATGTGCCGCTTTAAGCCGCTCCAAGAACCAAGTGCGGTCCTCACCGATAGCCCCTAAAGAACTCAAGTGCTCCGTAGGAATCTGATTGTCCACCACATCAACACCGCAGTCTGATAAGATTTGACACATGCGGATGTAGGCAAACTTTGATGCATTCGGGCGGGTGTGAAACATGCTTTCACCGACAAAAACGCGACCCGTGAGTACGCCAAAGGTGCCGCCGATCAGCTCGTCGCCCTCCCATATTTCGAACGAGTGGGCTTGTCCGAGCTGGTGCATGCGGGAAAAATTGGCGCTGAACTTTTCAGAAATCCAAGTACCGTCTTGACCAGGTCTAGGAACTGTACTGCAGCGCTCCACCACCGCATCAAAAGCTTTGTTCACAGTAGTTCGCCACACCCCCTTGTTGAAATACGGGCGCATGCTTTTAGAAATCTTCACATCGCTGGTCAGCGTGATACTACGCACCGGAGGTGAAAACCAAAAAACGACCTCATCCTGATCGAACCATGGGAAGATTCCAACAGGATAAAGTCGTTTGTACATTTCGGGATTGATGTCCCAAGAAAGCGCAATAAGTCCATCGTCGTTCGCCACGTCTTCCGGATCAGGCACCTTCCAGTCCCCTTCTCCGATAAAATACAATGGGTTATTTACGCCGGACATCTCGCTTTTAGATTCGTTTAGAACGGCAGATCGTCGTCCAACACGTTAGTGTCCGCACCCGATGGAGTGAACGGCTCACCTGCTGGCGGCAAATCTGAAGGAGGTGCTGCTTGGGCCGCGATCGCATTCATACGCCACGCCTGTAACGTCGTGTAGTAACGTGTCGCTCCACCTTGCGGAGGAGTCCACTCACGGCCGCGAATGTTGAACTCAATGTTCACTTCCTGACCTTCGCTAAAGTTGTTCAGTACGCTGGTTTTGTCCTGAGTAAACTCGAAACAAAGCGTTTGCGGGTACTGCTCCTTCGTTTGGATGACAAATTCTCTTTTTCTGAAGCGGTCTGAAATGACCTGCTCCTCCATAATCTTCTGGATTCTCGCTTCTATCTGCATGTATGTGCCCTTACTGGGCGGATTTATCTATTAATAATACTTTCCAAGCTTCTTGCACCTGACCAGCATCTAACAATTCTTTGGCCATGGTATGCAAAGCTTCTCTTAATTCAAAACCTTGCGGGTGATTTTGCAATATTCTTTTGACGTCAAATTCTGTTTTCTTCGCCTCAATTTCGTCCATCTGCGGCACAGCAACAACCCCACCGAGCTGTCCAAGATTGTTCCCTGTCAGCACCGTCGAGTTTCGGATCACATCGGGAATTTGCTCTACCCCAATTCCAATCTTCGGCCCTTCGACTTGAAACAAGGCGTCGCCCGAGGCGCGCACCCACCATTTCTTACCCATGCGACCTACAAGATCCAAGGCGTCTTGATCCAAACCGCCCTCTTCCGAGACCACATGATCCGCCACGTGAATGCGTTTGATCTCACAAATCACCAAATTTCCTGCGCCACCTTCCTGACCGAGCTCAACTACATCTTTCACAATGCACTCCAAACTTACGGGACTCTCCAAAACGCGCGGCGGAGCCACTACTTCGGAGTCCAATTTTGTAAAACCGCTCTTCACAAACTCATCCACTCCGCTGTCAAATTCCGCGGAGCTTAAATTTACCTGCTGCACCATGTCGTAGCTCACCACATTCACCACCACCTCTTTCTGACTCAATGCGTTGTGCAAAGTGTCTTTCGTAGTGTTGTTTCTTACTCGGCGTGCTGGGCTGAAGATCAGTGTGGGCGGGTTCGAAGAGAAGATGTTAAAGAAGCTGTAAGGACTGAGGTTGGGTGCACCAAACTCATCCACCGTACTCACTAAGGCGATAGGACGAGGACCTACGGCACCGAGTAATAATTGGTGACGATGCTTAACAATGAGATCTTCTGGGGAGTAGCTAGGCATACTTTTCTTACTTTCGTACAAAAGTAAGGAACTCCACCGGTTCTCCGTCGGGATTGTCTTGCTAAACTCAGAGCGAATCCATGAGCAACAAAGAACAGGCACCGGTTATCATCAAATTCATCTTTGGTGTACTCGGAATTGGAATTGTAGGATACACTCTTTCCTTCTACAGCTATGTTGAAAGTCCGATCGCTTTCTTAAGCCTGATCAGCATCTTGCTGGGAACCTGCACAGGTACGCTCAATCACCTGGATTTGATCCTCATTCGCAAGCGCAAAGACTTGTACTTTCGGAACGAAGTGCGCTCGCATTTGTTCTTTTTACCTGCCGTTTGGGTGTTAGCAGCACCGTACAATTTCATTCTATCCATCGGAATCTTCAGCGCTATTTTAAAAGAGGGACAGCAGCTCAACTCCGCAAGTTTCAACAAGCAGTTCAACGGATTTTTCATAGCGGTGTACACGGCCTTTTTGGGCATCAGCATGCTCAGCAACCTGTTCAACGAACACCCGATTGAAATCCCCGCCTTTGGTGAAATTTTCATCCTCGTCGTAGGAATTTTAATGATGTATCTGCTCATCCAGAATATTGTCGACCTCAGCCGCAGCTTGCGCCAGCGCGAGGCAGAAATCAAACTCCTGTCTCGAGAAAAAAGCTGGTACAGTGACCTTTTCTCCCTGGTCTCGCACAACCTCAGAACCCCGCTGACTACGGTATACAACTCCTTCATGATTGAAGAACTGAAAAAATCGGAGTTTAGTAAAACTGCCCAGTTCGCAACGGTAAAAATGGAACTCGACAAAATTCTTTCGATCGTCGATCAGAGCTTCCGTCAAAACGCGTGGATCAAGCAGGAGCAAAGGGTGCTTGGAGACATCAAGAAATTTATCAGTGAGCAATATCCAGATGCCATTCTTCAAAGCAACGAGGAACCAAGGTATGCTCGTTTACTATTGGACTCCTCAGAAGCCACAGCCCTCATGCTTGGCTTAGACAGTGTCTTAGGCAATGCTTTCAAATACGGCGGGAAAAACGTCATTGTTTCTTCCAACGTTTTTTCAAAAGGAGCTGAAGTGATCATTTCCTTGAGCATTGCGGATGATGGAATAGGTATGAGCCCGGAAGAGCTCGAACTCTACGGCACTCCTTTCAATACCCAGTCGAAAAAAGCCGGTGGTAGCGGCCTAGGGGTGTATTTCACACACAACCTGATCAAACA
>CATITW010000057.1 GCA_949547975.1 Cryomorphaceae bacterium
TAAAAAGCGATAGACACTCAAGCTGTCGTTCCCGTCTGCAAATCGATAATTCGTGTACAATTCCTCCAACAACGCATTTCCATAATTTTCCATGGCAAGTACATACTTCACCTTGCCCGGTTTACGATCTAACGCCTGCTTGTATTCCGTTACCGCGTTTTTCAACGAACGTGCCTCCGCGTATTTATTTCCTTGGGTATAATGGTACCTCGCGCCGTGACATCCGCTAAGCAGCAGCAACAAAGCAAGTATCGAGAGTAGTTTTCCTTTCATAGCGGTAGTTTGAGCTGTTAGAACAAAAGCCGTGCCTTTGGCCTTAAAGTTAGGACACTCTATTATTTTTGGAGCCATGAATTCGCCACTAGTCTTATTGTCCCCTTCCAAAGGAATGGCTGCCGAGTCGCCTTTTGCGCCTTGGTCGCATCCTACGCCACCGCATTTTCCCGCGCGCACAACCGCTGTTGTTCAGGCTGTTCAAGCGCTGAGTGCGGCCGAGAAGAAGGTGCTTTTTAAGGTGAGTGACGCCTTGTTTGAATCCACTACGCAGCTTTGGAATCCCGCTCTAGAGGAGTTCTTAGCGCCTGAAGGACAGGGTGTGCCTGGAGTATTCGCCTACACGGGAGAAGCCTTCAAATCCCTCGATGCCTCCTCGTTGTCAGTCGACGCACTGAACCGTGCAAAGGATGCGCTGGTGGTACTAAGCGGCTTGTACGGCGTAGTCACAGGTGGTGTGAATGTTCGTCCTTACCGCTTAGAAATGCAGTCAAAATTAGCGGTAGAAGATACTCGCAATTTATATGCTTGGTGGAAACCAGTGCTCACGGAATGGTTAGATGCCCAGAGCGCGCCATTCATTATAAATGCATGCAGTGGAGAGTACAGCAAAGCGGTAGACTGGAAAAGCGTTCGTACAGCAGTCATTCATGTGGATTTTAAGCAGATGAAAAACGGCACGATGAAGTCGATCTCCGCCTTTTCGAAGCAGGCGAGAGGCACCTTTGCACGCTGGGTGTTGCAAGAAAATGTGCAAACTATTTTTGGCTTAGCTTCGTTTACTAAAGATGGATACCAACTCCTCAGTCACGAGGGTGATAAAATGGTATTTTTACGACCATGATTATGAAGACACGATTAATGAAAAACGCGGCAGTGCTTTTGGTACTGATCAGTGTTTCCGCTTTTGCTCAGAAACGCCCGACGGCATTCTTAGAATTGGGCGGTTACGGAATGACCCAAAACTACATTGGGAATGTGAACGACTACGGGCTCAGCGCACTTACGCAAGAGGCCCGCTTCGGTGCTGGTGCGCAACTGAAGTACAACTTTAGCAGTTTGGTCAGCGTTGGGGCGGACGTGAACTACGGAAGTGTGTATAGCCACGACAATCTACACGGAAATCCGGATCGTGATTATCAGGTGGATACGGACCTCTTGAACATCGGTGTATTCACAAACATTCATTTCATTCCTTTTGGAAAGTACAATCTGCGCAATGGACACACGCCGTTTATTCACGCAGGAATTGGTGCATTAACCTACCAAGCAAACCTAAATACGAACGCGCAATATCCGGACGGCGTCGAGCTCTACCCGGGTACTGGACACACTTATGCTTATAATCTGGGTTTTGGATGGCGCATCCGTAAGAACCTCAAATCGTTCTACAACCTGGGCATCTATTACAACGGTTTTGGTGCATCGAATATCGAAGGTTTTAACTACTCCGCGGAATATTCTGAAGCAAATGGCGTTAGAAATACGCTCGATGGGAGTGTGACCTTTAAATTTGGGATGAGCCTAGGATTCTTCGAACAGTAAGACTTCGGCATACCATTTGAACTTACTATAAGGCCCCCCGAAAAAGGGGCCTTTTTTTACGTAGTTATGACACCCTGTCGGGGTTTTAGCTGCCACACGTGTCAAGAACAGAAGATTATGGACAGTTTGTCATTAAGTGATATTATGAATGAAAACACGGAATTTATTCCGTTGATGACTTCCGACGATGAGGCGGAGATTAACCAGGAACAGCTTCCTGAATTGTTGCCAATTCTACCCCTGAGAAACACCGTTATTTTCCCCGGCGTTGTAGCGCCCATCACTGCGGGTCGTGATAAAAGCTTGCGTTTGATTCGCAGCATCACCGAGGAGCCGAAGTTTGTTGGAATGATTGCCCAAAAAGATGGCGATACCGAAGATCCAGGCGAAGGCGATGTGTTCCCAACCGGAACGATGGCGCAGATTGTCAAAAGCTTCAAAATGCCCGACGGCAACACTACAATCATCATCCAAGGAAAGAAGCGATTCCGCATCTTGGAATGGGTCGAAAGTGAACCGTACAATAAAGCACGCGTAGAGTTCCTGCCCGAATTCGTTCCTGCAGAGGACGACGTCGAATTCCCGATCCTCATGGAGAGCATCGGTGATATCGCAGCGCGTCTCATCGCAGAAAGTCCGAACATCCCCTCTGAGGCACAAGCCGCTTTAGACAACATCAAAAGCAACACCTTCTTGTTGAACTTTATCGCTTCTAACAGCAGCATGTCGCTCGAGAAAAAGCAAGAAGTGTTAGAGCTCGACAGCCTAAAGGACCGCGCTATCAAGGTGCTCGAAGGACTGAATCTGGAGTTGAAAATGCTCGAGGTCAAAAACGAAATTCACGATAAAGTGAAGCACGAATTCGACCAGCAGCAGCGCGAATACTTCCTTCACCAACAGATGAAGACCATCCAAGAAGAATTGGGCGGAAACAGCAGCGAGTCGGAGATAGAAGACATGCGCGAACGTGCCAAAGCCAAAACTTGGGACGAGAAAAGCAAAGAGCATTTTGGAAAAGAGCTGCGCAAGCTTCAGCGATTGAACCCGCAAATGCCTGAATTTTCGATCCAGCGCAACTATCTAGACTTCCTACTGGAGCTTCCGTTCGAATCCCAAAGTGATGCTTCCATCAACTTAAAGAATGCAAAAAAGACCCTAGACAAGGACCACTACGGCCTTGAAAAAGTCAAAGAACGCATCCTCGAACATTTGGCCGTCTTGAAACTCAAGGGAGACATGAAAAGCCCGATCATTTGTTTACACGGCCCTCCAGGAGTGGGTAAAACCTCCCTCGGAAAGAGCATCGCTGAGGCGCTTGGTCGTCCATACGTACGCATGTCGCTGGGTGGACTTCGTGACGAAGCAGAGATTCGCGGTCACCGAAAAACCTACATCGGAGCGATGCCAGGTCGCGTACTTCAGAACATGAAAAAGGCCGGTTCAAACGATCCTGTTTTTGTGCTTGATGAGATCGATAAACTCAGCAGCGGACATGGAGGCGATCCTTCGTCGAGTTTGCTTGAAGTACTCGATCCCGAGCAAAACGACAGCTTCTACGACAACTACCTTGAGATGGGCTATGACCTGAGTCGCGTGCTGTTCATCGCTACGGCGAACACCTTGAATACCATCCAGCCGGCATTGTTGGACCGTATGGAGATCATCAATGTGAACGGGTACACCACCGAGGAGAAAGTAGAGATTGCGAAACGTCATTTGGTGCCGAAGCAGCTTACAAATCATGGTATTGCTAAGGACCAATTCTCTATCGGCAAACCTGAGCTCAAATCTGTTATTGAAGGCTACACGCGTGAAAGCGGCGTACGCTCCCTGGATAAGAAAGTGGCGAAACTCGTACGAAATACGGCCAAAGCCATCGCCTTGGAAGAGGTGGAGCAGGCCAAAATTGGTAAAGAAGAAATCGCCAAAATTTTGGGACCCTCCCGCGAACGTGACGTCTACGAAGGCAACGAACATGCGGGAGTCGTCACCGGACTCGCTTGGACCTCGGTCGGGGGCGAAATACTATTCATTGAATCGTCACTAAGCCAAGGAACCGGTCGCGTTACTGCGACGGGAAATCTAGGCGACGTGATGAAGGAAAGTACCACCATTGCCCTTGCTTGCCTCAAGGCTAACGCAGATAAACTAGGAATCGATCATCGCTTGTTTGATTCCTATGATGTGAATATACACGTACCACAAGGCGCTATACCTAAAGACGGTCCTAGTGCTGGTGTCACTATTTTAACGGCGTTAACCTCCCTCTTTACGCAGAAGCGTGTCGCACCAAAATTGGGGATGACAGGGGAAATCACATTGCGCGGAAAAGTGCTTCCTGTCGGTGGAATCAAAGAAAAAATTCTCGCTGCCAAGCGCGCTAAGATCAACACGATCATACTTTCAGAGGCTAACCGTAGCGATATCGAAGAGATAGAAGACCACTACCTTAAGGGCATGACTTTCCACTTTGTTGAATCGTTTGAGCAAGTCTTAGAAAAAGCGATCTTAGACAAGAAAGTTAAAAACCCGAAAGTGCTGGTTCCTAAGCCGGCTAAATAGTGTGAAAAAACACCTCCTCATAGCATTGCTGA
>CATITW010000058.1 GCA_949547975.1 Cryomorphaceae bacterium
CAAGAAAAAACGTGCGCTGCAACGGAATTTTTCTATCTTTAGCGACAATCAAAACACTTCTGTGGGTAAACACATGAAAAAAAGCTGCCTCGCATTGTTTGCAATGCTTTGTACATCAGGCCTTTGGGCTCAGCAAGATGTGCAATTCACGCAATTTGCAAACAATAAGATTTTTTACAATCCTGGAGTCATCGGCTCCGGTGATGCCATCTGCTTAACTGCAGTGCACCGTTCGCAATGGGTCGGTTTTGACAACGCACCCACTACTCAGAACTTTTCGGCGAATGTGCCTTTAGACGTGATCGGTGGAGGTATCTCTGTAAACTTCTCTAACGATGTCATCGGATACTTCCAAGACATTACTGCAGGTGTAGGTTATGGGTACCAAATGGAACTCGCTGGAGGTTCATTAGGCCTCGGACTTCGCGCAGATTTCAGAAATAAAAATGTTACTTCTGGTGTTTGGGCTCCGCCACAAACTATGAATGACCCGTCTTTAGTAGCTCTTGGTAGCACTTCGATGGCCACTGACATAAGTTTTGGAGCGTTCTACCAGCTAGACAACTGGTATGCAGGTTTGAGCAGCACCCGCCTGCTAGAAACCAAGGACATTCTTTCGGCCAATGGTGGTGCGTCAAATGCAGAAATACGCGGTCAGCGTCACTATTATTTGATGGGAGGTTACGATATCGACCTTCAAAACGGCTTTGTATTGCAGCCTGCAGCTATGGTTAAAACAGATTTCGTTACGACTCAAGTAGATGTAAATATGGCCGCTACCTATAATAATCAGATTTGGGGTGGCGTTACTTACAGAGTATACGACGCTTTAGCGATTATGGCTGGTTATCAGATCACTAAAGATCTTAGAGCAAGTTACTCGTATGACCTTACAACATCATCATTGAGTAATTCCTCAAGCGGCTCGCATGAGATCATGATGAGCTACTGCTTTACGATTGAAATACCACCAAAAGAAAAAGGTAGCTACAGAAATCCTATATTTTTGTAATATAGCGCCTTGCTTAAGATTTAAGAATACAGTAGAAATACATATATTATGAAAAAGTTTCTCTTAGGGTTAGTCTCTCTTGCTTTTCTCGCTTCGTGTGGGTCAAGCGATCATGGAGAATTGGTAGGCGTTCAAGACCGTCCTACTTGGTACCCAAGTGAACCGTACGGTATGGTTTACATTCCTCAAGGTTCTTTCACTATGGGGAATCATGATGAAGACGTTCCTTATGCCTACACCGCTCCTGCGAAAGTGGTGAGTGTTCCAGCATTTTACATGGACCAGACAGAAGTCACAAACAACGAATACCGTCAGTTTGTGAATTGGGTACGTGATTCTATCACCAGAACACGCCTAGCCGAAGGTCTCGTAGAGGAGTTCGAATACATCGATCTTGCTGAGATGGAAGATCCAACGTTCTTCCAAGAGTACGTTGCACTAAACTATCCGGACAGCATGATGCGCCGTCTAGATTGGGATCCGTACCTCGAGTGGGATAAAAACCGCTACCCTTCAGCGGAATACACTGAAGTAATCGAGAGCATGTACCTCAGTCCTGAAGAGCAATGGTTAGGATACAGACACCTCGATACCCGTCAGTTAAACTACACGTACTTCTGGATTAATAAGCAAAAAGCGGCGAGCAAACTGAATCGCGTAGAATTCGATTACCGTGATGAAGATGGTGACGGTGAACTTTTCAGCTACCGCGACTACATCAAAGACACACAAGCTGAGTCTAGCCGCGCTTCATTCTTTGAAAAAGAAACGATCAACGTGTATCCAGATACGTTGGTATGGATCCACGACTTCACGTACAGCTTTAACGAGCCGATGCACGATAAATACTTCTGGCACCCGGCTTATGACGAATACCCAGTTGTAGGTGTGAGTTGGAAGCAAGCGCGCGCATTTGCGAACTGGAGAAGTAAATACCGTAGAGATTTCTTGAAGCGTTCAGGTCAGTTGATTGAGCACGACTTCCGCCTGCCTACAGAAGGTGAGTGGGAATACGCTGCCCGCGGTGGTGAAGAGCTTACAACATTCCCTTGGGGTGGACCTTATGCTACGAACAGCTCAGGTTGTTATTTAGCCAACTTTAAGCCACGTCGTGGTAACTTAACTGCAGATGGCGGCTTCTATCCTGTGAAGGCAACAGCTTATTCTCCAAACGGTTTCAACCTGTATTGTATGTCGGGTAATGTTGCCGAATGGACTTCGTCTGCCTTTGACGTACAATCCTACGCTTTCGAAAGTGATGTAGCTCCCGATTTCCAGTACAACGCTTTTGATGAAGAAAGCGAAACGATGAAACGCAAAGTGATCCGTGGTGGATCATGGAAAGATGTTGCTTACTTCATGCAGCTTGGTGCACGTGACTACGAATACCAGGATACAGCAAAAAGCTACATCGGTTTCAGAACCGTACAAAGTTTCTTAGGTCGTGACCTGAAAGACTTTTAATTAGAATCTATCACAACCCTTTAATAAACACAACACAACAAAGATTATGGCACTGATTGACGTAAACGGAAAACGCTTCAAAAACTTCATGGCAAAGCTCTACGGTATTGGAGCAGCGGTAGTAATTACTGGGGCAATGTTCAAGATCATGCACTGGGAAGGTGCAAACATGATGCTTGTAGTAGGTTTGACTACTGAGGCTGTAATCTTCTTGTTCTCTGCATTTGAAAAACCAGCCTCTGAGTACGATTGGACCTTGGTTTATCCAGAATTGGCAACCGGAGACGGTGCAAGTGCTGGTGGTCGTTCTCTGAGCGTTACTGAGCAACTCGATAACGCGCTAGAAAGCGGTGGTATCGATGCGCAACTTATCGAGCGTTTAGGTGCCGGTATGAAAAATTTAAGTGAAACTGCTGGTTCTCTTTCAGGTGCTGTAGATGCTGCGGGTGCTACCGCGAAATACAGCGAGCAACTCAACACAGCTGCTACAAACATGGAGAGCTTGAACGCTTTATACTCTGTACAACTTGAAAACGCAACTGCACAGGTAGAGCGTCAAAACGACGTTATGGAAAAACTGTCAGGTGCTTCAGACAATGCAACTGACCTTGCTTCTCAATTGGCTTCATTGAAAGGCAATCTAGAGTCTTTAAATAATGTTTACGGCGGTATGCTTACTGCAATGGGTAAATAATCTGAACAATTAAGATTAACCCATAAACAAACTATACAATGGCAGGAGGAAATTTATCACCGCGTCAGAAGATGATCAACATGATGTATCTCGTGTTGACCGCACTACTCGCACTGAACGTATCCAGAGAAGTTATGGATGCCTTCTACGAAGTAATGGTCGGCCAAGAGGCGTCTATTGAAACGGTAGAAAAACAAAACGCTAACATTTACGCTGCCTTTGAGGCTGCTGCTGCGGAGAACGCTGTAAAAGCAGGTCCTTGGAGAGATAAGGCGAATGATGTAAAGGCGAAGTCTAACGAACTATACGCTACGATTGACCGCATGAAAAAAGAGGTCATCGAGATGAGCGGTGGTATTGACGAAGAATTAGGTGCTGAAAACAAACCGTCGAAAATGGACGATTTGGAGACGGCTCCGAACTACTTCATCCTTGGAAACAAGGGTGCGGAACTTAAGACGGCAATGACCCAATATCGTGAGTACCTAAAAGAACAGGCAGGTGACAACGAATTCTTGAAGGGCAACCTAGAGAGCACTTTTGACTTTTCAGATGTCAGTTATGACGGTGCAAAGATTAGCTGGGAGCAGTCGAAATTCGAGCACTACCCACTTATTTCAGTGTTGACGTTCATGACCTCAATGCAGAGCGATATTCGTACTTCTGAAGCAAATGTTATTTCGCATTTGCAAAAGAATATCGGTCGTTCAGATTTGAAGTTTACGGGTGTACGTACGGTTGTAATGCCAAAGAGCACCTACGTAACTCAAGGCGGCGAATACGAAGCGGAGGTTTTCCTTGCAGCTTTCGATGATACGCAAGAGCCTACAGTGATCATTAACGGACAAGAACTAAGCGCTGAAGACATCGTTGGTGGTGTTGCACGAGTAAAGTTCCCTGCGAACAAAGTGGGTGAGACGACTTGGAACGGAGAGATTCGTTTGACTCAGAACGGTGAAGAGAAAGTATTCCCAGTAGAAGGCGCGTTCAACGTAGCCCCTCCGAGTGTAGTTATCTCTCCAACGAAAATGAACGTATTGTATCGTGGTGTAGACAACCCTCTAGAAGTGAGTGTACCGGGTGTAGATCCATCGAATCTAGTGGTTACTGGTCCTGGTATCAAAAAGAGTGGTAACGGTTACATCGCTGATGTTACTCGTAACAAAGGTGGTGAGATCAAGATTGCAGTGGGTGTACGCGAAGGCGATAAGACTACGAGCATGGGTTCGAAAGTGTTCCGTGTTAAGAATCTTCCAGATGCTGCCGGTTCCATCTTCGGTAAATCTGAAGGTTTGATGTCAGCGAATCTTATCAAAAAAGCGAAAGTAGAAGCGAAGTTCAAAAACTTTGATTTCGAATTGCCGCTGAAAGTGACAAGCTTCCAAATCATCGTACCTCCATTTGCACCGATCGACTGTAAGGGCCCTACCCTCAGCTCGAATGCTAAGGCTGCCTTGGACAAAGCGAAGCCTGGTACTCCAGTTATTATCAGAAACATCAAGGCAGCCACCGGTAAAGGTATCAAGCCTAAAGTGGCTCCTATTACTATTGATTTGAACTAATATGAAACAAGTTAAAGCGTTTTTCTTGGCGATCGTTGCTGTGGGGCTTTCCTTCAGCACTGCTCAAGCACAGGTTTTAGATCCGTCAGACGATGGTATCGTTCCTGAGGCAACCAAACACTACCGCAATAATCGCGTGGTTCCTTATCCTTTCTTACGTCAGGATGACATGTTGTGGTCAGAGCGCCACTGGGAGCGTATTGACTTGCGTGAGAAAATCAATCTTCCGCTCTACTACCCGATCAAACCTATGCCGGACCGCAAGGCCCTGTGGGATGTTCTCGTAGACGGAATTGTCACTGAAAATACGATCACTGAGATTTTCTTGGACGATAAGTTCGAGTTGCCGTTGACTATTGAAGAAGTGCGTCAAAAGATTGAGCAGTACGATACTATTCCTGATCCAGACGATCCGTTTGGCCCACCATTAGCTATCGATACTATCACCATCAAGGCGAACAACGTTGTTGCGTATCACTTGAAGAGTGATTGGTATTTCGACAAGCAGCGCGGTGAGTTGAAAAACAGAATCATTGGTATTGCTCCAGAAGTACGTGATCCACGTAACCCGGCATTGACCTACAATCCTTTTTGGATTTGGTTCCCAGATGCTCGTTATGCTATGGCTACGTCAGTTGCGTACAATGAGAAGAACAACAACCAGCGCTTGACCTTCGATCAGATCATGCACTACAGAAAGTTCAACGCCGTGATTACGAAAATGGACAATGTCTACGACCGTACCATCTCGGACTACAAACGTAACTCTGCCATGTCACAGCTTCTTGAAGCGGCGGCTATCAAGGAAGAACTTCGTAACAAAGAACACGACATGTGGACGTACTAATAGTAGGTACGATCAAACATTCTTTAAAAGCTCCTGCTACCTTTGTAGTGGGAGCTTTTTTTTGGTAGCGCAGTTAGAATACATTTGATGCAGGTATGAGACATGTAGATTACATTATTGTTGGCGGAGGAATCTCAGGTGCCGTCTTGAGCTATACGCTGATGAAGTACGGTGCCAGTGTTCATGTATTTGACCTGCCAGAAGAAAACGTGAGCTCTAAAGTGGCTGCAGGGCTTTGGAACCCGATAGTTTTGAAGAGACTGAAGAAAGTTTGGAAAGCAGATGAGATGATGGAGGAATTGGCCACCGTGTATCCAGATATGGAAAGCTGGACGGATGCACAATTTTTCGATCCTATTCCCATTCGACGAGTGTTTCACAACGCCGGAGAGCAAAACGATTGGATGGGTCTCACCTCCTCCACTGCCTTTGCGCCTTATCTAAACGATGAAATTGCCGATCTACCCGGAGGAATTATCGGAGCGCACAGATCGGGGCTCATGAAAGGTACCGGTCGACTGCGAGTTAATGAGTTCATGAGCGCTGTTCGCAGCACTTTATCAAATGAAGGCAGCTTTAGTGCAGCACGATTTGATTGGGATAGTCTTGTGCGCGATGCTGAAGGAGTCACCTATGGAGAGTTGCGCGCACATGCGGTGATTTCTTGTCAAGGTACGCAGATGGCCTTAGGTAAAAGCGGGCTCGATCAATCCGGGTTTGCTCCTGTAAAGGGAGAAGTGATCCGCGTGCGTTTAGATCGCGATCTAGGCTCAGAATGTATTCATCAAAGACACTTTATGCTTGCTGAGGGAGATCGTCGGGCCACGGTAGGTGCTACCTATGCTTGGGACCGGTTTGAAGATGGACCGAGCAAGGAAAAGAAGGAAGAGTTAACAGATCACGTGCGTAAGGTCTACAACGGAAGTTTTCAGGTTGAAGAACACCTTGCGGGAGTGCGTCCGGCAACTAAAGACCGGAGACCTCTGGTGGGTCCGCATAACTCCTTAGCACATACCTATATCTTTGGAGGTATGGGCTCGCGTGCCGTACTGATGACTCCTTATCTCGCTCGTGTACTTGCCGAGTACTTTATGTATGGCGCGCCGCTATTAGAAGAGTGCTTGCCGCAACGGTTTTAGCGCAAAACACTCGCCTCGAACTGAGAAAACGCTCCTCAGAGAAGATCCTTCCGGCTATAGGGAGACGCCAAGGCATTTCCATCTAACGCAGTTTACCCTTATTTCTTTAGTGCGTCCTTGTCGTATTTCACGAACATGGACAACCATGTCGTTCTCGAGATGCGAAAGATCACTGGTGCTGTAAGTACGAGTAGTGCAGCGAGTGCTCCGATCGTGGGCCACATCTCCCACCCAAAGAATACACTGAAAATGATGTATACGGCTACGAATAATGCGACGGTATAGCCGTAGCTGACGTACATGGCGCCGTAGTAGAAGTTCGGTTCAGGTTCGAAGTTTTGATCACACTGGCTGCAACGTGGATTGAAATCTGTAAGCGTCTTGAATTTGTATGGATTCGACTCCGGGTAGATGTCACCTTCCATGCACCTTGGACATTTGCTCTTCGTGATCGCGTAGACTTTTGTTCCCTTCAACATGCTCTTTAGAAATTTCTGTATTGCATGGTAAAAATACGAAGGCGCCCGGTGGTTATTTGATACTTTTGTCACGATGATTTTAGCACTGAACAAGGCCTCGCTATTTTTCGGGGGACGCGCCATTTTTAATGAAATTGGATTTCAAATCAACCCTGCTGACCGCATAGGTCTCGTGGGTAGAAATGGAGCGGGAAAAAGTACCCTTTTGAAGCTGATTGCGGGGGATTATGCCTTGGACGGCGGCTCGATGAGCAAAGCAAAAGAAGTTCGTATCGGATTCTTGAGGCAGGACCTTAAGATGGATATGGACAAAAGCATTATGGACATCGCGCGGAGTGCTTTCGATGAGATTACGCGTATTAATGAGCGGATCGAAGAGATTAATAAGGAGTTTGAGACACGTACGGACTATGAAAGCGAGAGTTATTCTGCGCTGATAGTAGAGGTGAGTGATTTGAGCGAACGCTTCGGGATGCTTGGCGGTGACAGTATAGACGCTGATGTAGAGCTGGTTTTAAAGGGTCTTGGGTTTGCGCCGGAGGTCTTTGATAAGCCGCTGCACACGTTCTCTGGAGGTTGGAGGATGCGGGCAGAATTGGCGCGATTGCTCTTGCAGAAACCGGAACTTTTGTTGCTCGATGAGCCGACCAACCACTTGGACATCGAAAGTATTATGTGGCTCGAAAAGCATTTAAGCGCGAGTAGTCAGACGCTTATGGTGGTCAGTCACGATAGAACGTTTTTGGATAATGTCACGAATCGGACGATTGAAATCACGATGGGTAAAGCCTATGATTTTAATGCGCCGTACAGCCGTTATGTGGAGTTGCGTGCAGAGATTCGTGAGAAGCAGATCGCTGCCGCGAAGAACCAGCAACGAGAGATTAAGCAAACTGAGGAGCTGATCGAGCGCTTTAAAGCCAAGGCGAGTAAGGCTTCTTTCGCGCAGAGTTTGATCAAAAAGCTCGACCGCATGGAGCGCATCGAGGTAGATGAGGAAGATAACGGGAGCATGAATTTCAAGTTCCAGCCTGCCCCTCGAAGCGGTAAAGTCGTCGCTAAAGCGGAGGGTGTGCATAAGAGCTACGGAGAGAAATTGGTGCTGAAAGGTGTCGATGTAGAGATTGAACGCGGAGATCGGATGGCTTTTGTCGGACAGAACGGTCAAGGGAAATCTACGCTTGTGAAGGCCTTGATGCAAGAGGTACCTGCGGATGGCGTTCTGGAATTGGGACACAATGTTCAGGTGGGTTATTTTGCTCAGGATCAAGCCGATGAGCTCGATGGAGAGATTACTGCGCTGCAGACCATCGAACATGCTTCTCCGGAAGAGATGCGCAAGCACGCACGTAGCTTACTGGGATCATTCATGTTCCGTGGTGAAGATGTGGAGAAGAAAGTGAAGGTACTTAGTGGTGGAGAACGCGGTCGCTTGGCCTTGTGTAAGCTGCTTTTGAAACC
>CATITW010000059.1 GCA_949547975.1 Cryomorphaceae bacterium
GCGGTGAAATAGGGCTGGTTTGTGGCGGGATCTTGAGAGAATTGGAGTGCGTAGATGAACCCATATCCCTCACCGATGTCGTGGAATGCAGATCCGTAATTTCCTGCGGCCAATTCTACCCCGGCCGTCTTCATATAGTACACCGCTCGGATGCCCACGATGGCACTCATGCGTTCTTTGATTAGGTCGGCTTGCTCGTCGCGGAGTTCATAATCCCCTGCTACGATCGCTGCGCGGCCCGTTTTGAAGGCATCAAAGATCTCGGTGGCGTAGTTTTCGAAGTCCATATCGCCGATCACTCGGCCCAAATATTTGTTCATGAAGACGTCGTCCTGACCTACGGTCGATAGTGGTGACGCGCCATTTAGGGCCCCACCGAAGAGGTAGCCGTATGCTTCGTCCCATTTGTGCTCCATCATTGCGTAGGGTTTGCCTTCCACAGTCACGCCATTTTCTTGGTCTTCGCGGTTTGTTCCTGCGTCAAGAACTCCTGGATCGAGGTAGTTGTTCAGCATCTGATCGAGAATTAACGCACCGTTTAAGCCTTTGATGATGAACTGGTCGTATTCGAAGCCGTTTGCGTCCACATAACGTGGGGTGGTTCCATCGGCGATTTGCCCTGCATTACCTGGGGTAGCGAGGGAATCCATGAAGGGAAGGACTTGGTTTGCTTGGGCCTGGATCCAGCCGTCAAAATCTGCTTTGATGGCTGCCGAACCCGAGGTGTTTGCGTCGAAGTAGCGGTACGATGCTGCCACTTTTGAGCGGATGCTCTTGGTCGAGGCGTTGAGATCTGCACTAGTGAACGGATCCACATCGTTTCCTTGCGCGTCCTGGTTCGCGAACATTTCTTGCAAGCTGCTCGCTGTTGCGGCCGGATCTTTTAATGCCGTGCCCAATTCCGCCCCCATCGCCAAGCGGTCCGTTTGTCCAGAGTAGCTCACCGTGGAAACGCCATCGCGCTCAAAGCTGTATGAGGTAGGGATGTCGACGTCGATATTACCTCGGTCACATGCAGAAAGCACGGCCAATGCGGTTGCGACAAAAAGGAATTTAGGAGGGGTAGTCACTGCTCTTGTTTTTATTTAGACTGATTACAAATAACACTGCAAATCTACTGTCCAGATCGTTTTTAACCAAGCTTATCTAGAACAATTCTAAACAATACGCGGATTCTTCCAATATCGCCTGCTAGAGCTCGGTTTAGACCAACATCTGTGATGTGTTTGATCCGATAAATACTTAAGTACATGGATGGCAGCGATTTTCAGTTCAGCACCCAAGTATACAGTTGCACATTTTATATAGTTGGGTGTCAAAATGACGAAACTGATCATTTTTTTCATTTATGAACCTTCTTAGACGTTTTAAAAATGATAATATTCGAGCATTATACATAAAAACTTATCTGTTTATGGTCAGTTTTACGTTCTCCCATCTTGGTTAAAAAATATTATGTAGTACTATGTACTTATTTCAGTTTGACCGGAAATGATGCTTGAATGTGTAAAGTGTGCGTTTGGATAAATATTTGGACACTTCGATCAATCGACGCTGTAAAAATTTCTCGAAATGAGAATTTTGGGATTGTTGGGGTGCACGGTGGGTTTTTGATTTGGGATGAAATAGTTCGAAATTTCTTGAACGGTCGAGCACAAACTTGGCTGTTAAACCACCTGCCAATTATGAGTATCCCACGCCCCTTAAAAGAACTCTTGAGCAGATTGCATATTTCAGCCTGCGAGAAAAAACCCGTAGAACCAAGCACCGTACTAGCTATTAAGTCCTTTATACGACTGGTGCCGATCTCTACTTCCTTACCTGGTTTCATGAGTATTTCCATCGAAGAATGCGCCGATGCTAACCATGGAGAACACATTATCGAGGTAGAATGTCTTGTACATGAAAACGCATGTAAGCAGAATGTAGGTGGGCGTATGGTCATGCCCTCTAATTCTGTTTATCCAACAGACTTTACCTTTGACCCAGGACTTTCTGTTACGATAGGTGTACGAACAGGCGAACTTACCGAGCTACTGCACGTAAATGCGGAGATATTAGGCAAGAATGCATGGGATCCCGATCAGCACGTTCAAGTGGTTTTTGTGCTTGAATCTCACTAAGCCCTTTTTTACCTGATTTGCCACCTACATCCGAATTATGAAACTACGCGCCTCCACATTTCTGACTGACTCCCTCAGCATCCTTGGAGGCTTAGCATTTGCCTTAGTCGTCATGTTGTGGTTTTTAGACGATCAACCTGTCGTTTACCAATTCCTTGCCTCCCTCTACTTTTTGATTGCCTTTATCGAACAGTATACCCAGCATTTGATCATCAAGCAGCGCCTCACCAAAGTATGGCATGGCTTCATTTCCCCCGCGACTCTTTTTCTTCTGCTCTCCTTGGCTACTTTAACCGACGCCGTCTCAGAGCAACTTTTAGGTTGGCAGATTCTAGGACTGGTGATCGTCCGTTTGATCAGCATAGTCACCCACCGACTCTACAACAAATCTGTACTGGCGCTCTACAGTATCGTATTTATCGGCGCC
>CATITW010000060.1 GCA_949547975.1 Cryomorphaceae bacterium
CTGAGCAAATCTCCACGTGTAGTACGAATGTGCTGCAGTCCGAATTCATCGAGCAAGCTTTCCAACTTTGCCTTCTGCTCTTCCTTACTAAGCTTTGTCAATTCCAAAACGCCCGCAATGTTGTCTTCCACACTGAGCTTTCTAAACACCGAGGCCTCTTGCGCGAGGTACCCGATCCCGAGCTGCGCCCGTTTGTACATCGGCAATTTCTCGATCGGCGTGCCGTCCAGCAAAATCTGACCGCTGTACGGACGAATCAAACCCACTACCGTGTAAAAGCTGGTGGTTTTTCCTGCGCCATTCGGCCCAAGAAGTCCTACGATCTCGCCGCGGTTGACCTCAAAGCTCACGTCGTTCACCACGGTGCGGGAACGGTACTTCTTGACAATATTTCGCGCTTCTAATCTCATGAGGCGGCACGCTGAGCGGCTTTTCTTTTGACAATCCTGCGACTCACCATGATGCTAATCTGATACAAGATCAAAACGGGCAAGGTCACCAGCACTTGGGAAGCAATGTCAGGAGGCGTGATAATGGCGCTCAACAGCAAGATGCCGATGATCGCGTGGCGACGGTATTCTTTGAGTAAGTCTGGAGTCACAACGCCTACTTTGCTTAAAAAGTATACCGCGATGGGCAACTGGAACAAGACGCCGGTAGCTAAGGTGACCGAGCTCACTAAAGAAATGTAAGAAGTCAGGTCGATGCGGTTCACCACTTCCGCGGAAACGGCATAGCTGCCTAGGAATTGGACACTTAAGGGGACGATGACGTAATAGCCGAAAAGTACGCCCAGGGCAAAAAGTAGGGTCGTGAAAAGTATGACACCGCGGGAACTTTTGCGCTCGAGCTCGTGCAATCCTGGTTGGATGAATCTCCAGATTTCCCAGAATACATAGGGGAAGGCAATGATCAGGCCGGCGACCAAGGAGACCCAGAGGTGCATTTGAAATTGGCCACTCATGCGCATGTTCAACAGTTCGAACGGCATCTCTTTGAAACAGAATACTTCGCCACCGACAAAGTCGGACAGCCAGCAAAAGAAGGTGTAGGTCGGGAAATTGGGCTGCTTCGGCCCGAAGATGATTTGGTCAAAAATGATCGATTTCGCCAGGAAGGCCAGTACGGCAAAAATGACTACTGCGATGGAGGATCTCACGAGATGCCAGCGGAGCTCACCGAGGTGGTCCAAAAAGCTCATCGCATTTTTATCTTTCTTGTTGTTCATAACTGGTATAGGCGGTAAAAATCCGAAAAACATTCTTTAGTACCTTCAAATCCCTTTGAAAATTGACCTATCTTAAAGGGGTACAAAGCAAAACTTTATGTCATCAGTGAATTGGGAACACCAGCTCAAGGATTTTTTCGGCTTTTCTGAGTTTAAAGGAAACCAGCGCGCCATCATAGAAAGTATTGCCAGCGGCAAGGACACTTTTGTGATTATGCCCACTGGTGGCGGGAAGAGCCTTTGTTATCAACTGCCTGCGCTTGCCTCCGAAGGTACAGCGATCATCGTGAGTCCACTCATCGCACTGATGAAGAATCAGGTCGATGCCGTACGCGGTCATTCCGAAGTAGAAGGCATCGCGCATGTCCTAAATTCATCATTGACCAAAGGACAACTCGAGCAAGTACACCACGATTTGAAAGCCGGCATCACCAAAATGCTCTTCGTGGCGCCCGAATCCTTAAACAAAGAAGCAAACATCGAGCTTCTCTCCAGCATCGAGCTGAGCTTTTTCGCCATCGATGAAGCGCATTGTATCTCTGAGTGGGGCCATGATTTCCGACCGGACTACCGCACCATCAAAGAAAGTATTCAGCGCCTCGGCCGCAAGCCCGTCATTGCGCTTACCGCCACTGCTACCCCAAAAGTACAAGCGGACATCATGAAGACCCTTGGGATGGAAGACCCTGCTATATTTCTGAGCAGTTTCAACCGTCCGAACTTGTATTATGAAGTACGCCCGAAGCGGGACATCGAACACGACATCATAAAATTGCTCTCCAACAACAAAGGCAAAAGTGCCATCGTCTACTGCCTCTCCAGGCAAAAAGTAGAAGACCTCGCAGAGCAGTTGCAAATAAATGGGATCAACGCCCTACCCTACCACGCCGGGCTAGAGGCATCAAAACGTGTAAAACACCAGGACGCCTTTCTCAACGAAGATTGTGATGTGATTGTCGCCACCATTGCCTTTGGTATGGGTATCGATAAACCGGACGTTCGTTTTGTATTGCACCACGACATGCCGAAATCGCTGGAAAGCTACTACCAAGAAACCGGTAGAGCTGGACGCGATGGTGGTGAAGGCTCGTGCATCACCTATTTTGACATTAAGGATATTGAGCGCTTGCAGAAATTCCTCAATAAAAAATCGGTCAGTGAGCAAGAGATTGGCCGTCAGCTTCTCGAGGAGGCCACCGGATATGCAGAAGCGGCAACCTGTAGAAGAAGGGTGCTGATGCATTATTTCGGCGAAGAATTTCATGAAGACGCGTGTGAAAAGATGTGCGACAACTGCCGCCATCCTCGCGAAAAAGTGGAAGCTTCGGCGGAATTGTTGGATGTGATTTCCGCGGTGAAATTGATGCACGGGAAATTCAAAACTTCGGAGGTTGTCAACCTGCTTCGCGGAAACCTCAGCGCTACGTTAGCTAAAAACGGCGCAGACCAGCTTGAGGTTTGGGGCACTCATAAAGACAAAAGTGAAACGCACCTGCGCGCTGTGATTCGTCAAGGGCTCATACGTAACTACCTAAAAAAGAACATCGATGCCTATGGCACCATTCAGGTGACCGAGAAGGCAAAGTCCGGGAAACTACCGAAGGCGTTCAACGTGAGAAAAGAATTGGACTACGGACAGCTCAACAGTGCGAGTTCGGGACCCAAAAAAGTAGTAGCTGTGGATACGGCGTTGTTCCTTCTCTTGAAAGACTTGCGCAAGAAGATTGCCGCAAAAAAGAGTGTCCCTCCGTA
>CATITW010000061.1 GCA_949547975.1 Cryomorphaceae bacterium
TGTGTATCGTAAAGATCTTTACCCATTCCCGGGAATTGTGCTCCCTGTCCTGGGAAAACATAAGCTGTGCTCATTATCCGTAGTATTCTATGATGTTGTTATTGGTTTCAGCGAGTACAATCTTGTGCAACACGGCATTGTACGGCGTGATTTTCGGTGCAAGAATCTTCCAAAATTCCATGGCAATCACTTCAGCAGTGGGCATTTTACCCGCCATAAAATCGATATCCAAGTTGAAATTTTTGTGATCTACCACATCGATGACGTGCTCGCGAATGATCTGCTTGAGGTCAAACAAATTCATCACAAAGCCCGTTTCAGGGTCTATTTCGCCTTTCACAGTGACCTCAAGGTCAAAATTGTGACCGTGGTAATTCTCGTTCGAGCATTTACCGAAGATGCGTTTGTTCGTTTCTGCGTCCCATTTGTCGTTCCACAGTTTATGTGCAGCACAGAACTGCTCTTTTCTTTTTATGTAAATCATGTGACCTACTTCAGGTTTTGTGACAAAGATACAACAGGAGGCACGTTTTATAACCCATAACCAATTCCTTCCCGATCCGCCACCCATTTCTGCGATGATCTGATCAATTCCGGGTAAAAGGCCAACATCCATGCTTCAGCGGCAGCATAATGTCCTTCAGGAAGGTCACCGAAATACCCGTGCAACGCTCGCGCCACAGGGTGCCGTCTCGAGATTCCGCTAGCAGCACGCTCAAGCCCTGTCAGATCTCGGTAGCTCAGTAGCCAGTTTTCCGCCACTAAGTGAGGTGCCATAGCCCGTGCCTTACCCTTGAGTAGCGCCTGATGTTCACTGATCTCAGTAACGCATTGCTGCGTAAAGGCAACGTTTGAAACGTGCGTAGTAAAGGGCTGAAGGCGTTGGAACTGCGCCCAGTGCTTGTGCAAGAAGTAATCTCCGAAGAGGTCCAGTGCGATACCCGCAACCTTGCCCAACTCTGGACGTAAGGTGGCAAGTGCCGACCTTGTAAGGGGGTGCTCGTCGGTAAAGCCATCGATATGACGGTGCAGCCCTACGCCGATGAGTTCGGCATTGCTCGCGTCATCTTTCCAGCGGTTTCCTTTATAGCCGTCCCCAGAAAAATTGAAAACCCGAACCAGTGGATGGTTCGGGCTTGCATGAAGGTGTGCCAGAAAATTCACAATGGATTACGATAGAATTTTAACCAATTCGTCCACCTTGAACGGCTTGGTCAAAAACTTAATTCCAGAATCTTCAGGGAAACATTTATAAACGCTTTCAATATCAAAACCACTGATCACCACATATTGCTTATCTGCGTATTGGTTTTCAGATTTTAAGGATTTGATGAGCTCATCCGCATTCATCACCGGCATAAAGAAATCCGTTATGATGATGTCCACTTCTACAGGATTTTCACGAAGGTCGACGTACGCTTCTCCGCCATTTTCATAGACGCGAAGCACGTTGTAACCCATAATACCTAAAAGCTCTTTAAAAGTTTCTCTCAGGTTGATGTCATCCTCGACAAGTACGACAGAATGTGCCATGTATTGTTTTTTTAGTCTAGTTCAGAAGTGAGTAAAGTAGTCAATAATTCTTGCGTACTAAAACTCTTTTCCTGAATCAGGGCAAAAGTAATTAAAACTTAAGAAAAAGACTTGAGTATAATTACTTAACCTCGAATTCAAAAGACTCCATTACTGGGTTGATCAAAAGCTTTTCACAAGCTTCTTTGACCATCGCTTCAGCCGCTTCTTTCGTGTCTGCTTCGACCTCTAGAGTGACGTGTTTACCGATACGAACGTTCGTTAATGCATCTAAACCGATGTTTTTCAAGTTAGCGCCAACTGCTTTTCCTTGAGGATCTAGCAAGGCTTTTTGGGGCATGACGTTGATTTCAGCGGTAAATTTCATAGTGTGTGATTTAATTTATTCAGCTTCAGTCTTGGGTAAAAACAGACCAATTACAGGCAGCGAAAATACGACAATACTTAAAGCTAGTGATCTAAAAAAGTAACTAAACAGGATTAA
>CATITW010000062.1 GCA_949547975.1 Cryomorphaceae bacterium
CCACTCCGTCCAACAAGGGCCATGGTTTGTCCTTTCGGTAATTCAAAGTCGATCCCACGCAACACCTGCACATCAGAACGGGTGGGGTAGCTAAATTTCACATTTGAAAATGCCAAAGTGCCGATCTCAACGGGAGCTGAAGCCGTGCGTTCTACAGGCATTTCTAACGGCTCTTCCATCAAACCGAAAATGGTTTCTGTGGCACCGATCGCTTTCTGCAGTTGTGCATACACGCTCGCTAATCCACCGATCGAACCGCCGATAAAGAGTGCGTAGAGAATAAATTCATTGAGCTTATCCGCTTCTAATTGGCCTTCATGCACCATACCCGCTCCGAACCAGATCACCAGAGCAATCGCCCCGAACAGTCCGAAGGTGATGAAGCTCGCAAATGCGCCCCGGTAGTAACCGCCTTTTACGGCCAATCCCACCACTTCGCTGATGCGCTTGGCATAACGACTGCGCTCCCAAGCTTCGTTCGCAAACGCCTTCACGGTCTGAATCCCGGCGAAAGTTTCTTCTACAATCGTGTTTGAAGCGGCCACTTCATCCTGCACGCGTTTCGAATATTTACGGATGAACTTCCCGAATATGATGGTCACCACAATCAGTGGTGGAATGGTTGCAATGATAAACAAGGTCAATTTGATCGAGGTGAATGCCAAAATCACAATCCCGCCGATCACCATCGACAATCCTCTCAGAAACTCAGCGAAAGTAGTCGTCAGTGTCTCACCGATCTGTGAGGTATCCGAAGCCACACGAGAGTTCAATTCCCCTACGCGTTTCGCCGAGAAAAACTGCATGGGCAAATGCACTAAATGACCGTATAAATCTTCCCGAATAGCGGCTAACGCGCGTTCGGTGACCGTAACGAAAATGACCACTCGGAAAAAACTCGCCACACTCTGCGCGGCAAGCAGGCCAACCATCATCAGCATGTTGTCGCCGAGATTATCAGGATTCGAGGCCATCAGCCCGCCCAAAAGTTTTGGAAACAATAACGAGGTCACCATCGTTACCACTAGGAAAATAAATCCTAATGCCCAGAGCTTTCTGTGGGGACGCAAATAGGCGAAAATTTTACCTAATTGTTTCAAATCACTAAACGTCAATGACTTGCGCTTAGTTTTGCCTTCTGAATTTGACGGGGTACTTGTTTCACTCATAGCTGCGAAGTTACGCCTTATGGCCTACCTTTGCGACTGAAAATTATCAACAATGGCAGGAGCAGAAAATATCAAACCCTACCACGACAGTGACGCGGAGAAAAAGCAGCAAGTAGCTGAAATGTTCGACAACATTTCCAAGCGCTACGACTTGCTCAACCACCTATTATCACTCAATATCGACAAAGGGTGGCGCCGCAAGGTCGTTGCCCTTATAAAGGCCGATAAACCCAAAGTTGTTTTAGACGTGGCAACAGGTACTGCCGACCTTGCTATCGCTCTTGCGAAAGGTACGGGTGCCGACATCACAGGTGCCGACATCAGTGAAGGCATGCTCAGCGTGGGTCGCGAAAAGATTGAGAAAAAAGGATTGACGCCTAAAATCGTTCTTGAACTCGGGGATAGCGAAAATCTGCCTTATCCAGACAACACTTTTGATGCCATCACCGTGGCCTTCGGAGTGCGTAATTTTCAAAACCTGCACAACGGTCTAAAGGACATGGCACGTGTGCTCAAGCCGGGAGGACAGCTCGTGGTATTGGAGTTCAGCCAGCCGCAAAAATTCCCATTCAAACAAATTTATTGGTTCTATTTCAAGGCAGTGCTCCCAACCGTTGGGAAGCTGATTTCAAAGGACCCTCGCGCGTACACCTACCTTCCAGAGAGTGTTGCCGCGTTCCCGTATGGGGATAAATTTGAGCAGGAATTGGTCAAAGCGGGTTTAAAACCTCAGCTCACCAAGCCCGTTACCTTTGGGATTGCTTCGATCTATCAAGCAAGAAAATAGGACCCGATACGTTACTGTTGGTATGAAGTTACGCCTGATCGCCGCCCTTTTATTGGTCATCCCTTGGAGCGCTAGTGCCCAATTCGCCCGTTTGCGCAACCAACCCTTGTACGATAAAAACGAACTCCATTTCGGATTTCACATGGGGCTGAATTGGTACAACTTTAACCTCGACCTCAAAGACCTCAGCACGGTGCCGGACATCTTTGGCGTCGAAAGTGAGTCGCTTCCAGGATACAACATCAACATCATTTCGGACCTGCGCCTCACCGAAAACCTCGACCTGCGTTTTACTCCGGGTTTTGCCGCAACCACTCGAAAGCTGCACTTTGACCTGATCAATCCGTTCACCAGCGAGCGCCAAACCATCACCAGACAGATCGAAAGCTCGTACGTCCAGTTTCCGCTGCACCTCAAGTTTAAATCTATCCGCATCGACAACTACCGCCTGTTTCTACTTGCCGGAATCCGCTATGCGAACGACCTCGCCTCTAAAGCAAAAGTGGTCGACGACAACCTGTTCAAACTCCAGCGCCATACCGCTGATTACGAAGTAGGCTTCGGTGCCGATTTCTATTTTGAATACTTCAAATTTTCACCTCAAATCCGCGCCTCTTGGGGACTCACGAACCTGTTAGTTCAAGACGGCACGCTACCTGTTGACGCATTTGACGGCCTGCGAACCCGCGCCGTTCTTATCAACTTTACTTTCGAATAGTGCAAAAAGGCATTCTGTACATGCTCATCTCCGTAGGTTGCTTTGCGGCAGTCAACCTGATGGTCAAATTCTTGCCGCACCTTCCGGCCACTGAGCTCGTTTTATTTCGCTCCATCGTCACTTTTGTGATCAGCTACACGATGCTCCGTCGCAAAAAGGTAAACCCGTGGGGCAACGACAAAAAATGGCTGCTGATCCGCGGAATTGCAGGTACAACGGCGCTCACCATTTTCTTCTACACCATTCAAAAAATGCCGCTATCCGCAGCGGTCACTGTCCAATACCTCAGTCCGTTCTTCACTGCATTTATCGCAGGGTTCTTATTGGGCGAGAAAACCAAAGCAGCGCAATGGCTCTTTTTTCTAGTCTCGTTCATCGGAATTGTCGTGGTGAAGGGCAGCAGCGCTCAAATTCCGCCTACACTCCTGGCCCTTGGTGTATTTTCCAGCGTTTTCAGTGGTTTGGCGTACAACGCGATCCGCAAATTAAAAAACGAAGAACCGCTCACCGTGGTCATGTACTTCCCCTTGGTCGCCACACCGATCATGCTGGTTTTCAGTTTGTTTAATTGGGTTACGCCATCATCCTGGGACCTACTCATGCTTCTGGGCATCGGATTAATGACCCAATTCGCACAGCTCTACATGACCAAATCTTACCAACTTTCTGAGGTCAATACCGTAGCTCCACTGAAGTACATCGGCGTGATCTTCGCATTGACTTGGGACGTCGTCCTCTTCGATTTCGTACCGAACGGTCAAATGATTTTAGGAATTGTTCTAGTGATCGGGGGTGTTCTTCTCAACCTCCAATTCAAGGCTTCACAGAAAGCGCGTATTCGTAAAGCAGGGTAGCCCCACTCACTGCGACGTTCAAGCTCTCCATTTTAGAAGCATCACCGGGCAAGGTAATTTTCGTGCCGCAAGCCTTCAAAGCTTCACTCGCACCTCCGCCTTCATTGCCCATCACCAGCATCTGGCCAGAGGTCCACTCAAACGATCGTGCCGGAGTTCCGTCCATATCCGCAACTACCCAGCTCTTGCCGTGTACTTTCGCCCAATCCAGCCAATCCTCCTCGGCCATCGCAACCACTTGCACATGCGCTAAGGCGCTCATCGAGGACTGTACCACTTTCGGACTCCAAACATCAGCCGTACCCACGACCAAGGCAATGTGCTCCACACCGTACCAAAGCGCCGTACGCAACAACGTTCCCACATTCCCCGGATCCTGCACACGGTCCAAGACCAGTACGAGGGGTGCATCGCGGAAACTCGCTAGCGAACTTTCAGGTATGCTGAACACTGCGAGTACCGGCGAAGGCGTTTCCAAAAACGTAATGCGCTTCATCTCTGCCTCACTCACAGCCACTGTGGGCGCTGAATCAAAAGCTCCGGGCAACTCTACGGTGGCATAAATATTCTCCGGCTTAAAGCCAGCGGAAAGGAAATCAGTCACTAACTTCAAACCTTCAGCAACGAAGAGACCCGATTTTTTTCGGTTCTTGCGCAACCCTAAACTACGAACGAGTTTTTCTGAATTTTTCGTGAGCACAGTGACTTATTTTTTTGCTAAAATACAAGCTAAATATGCGGCATACGCGACTGCCCTGCTTGTATTATTCACGGCAACAAGTTGCAGCGGCTTAAGACAAGTACAGGCAGATGCTCCCCTCCTAGTCAAGAACGAAATTCTCATTAACGGGAAGCCCACGAGTTCAGACGACGACTATGACATCATGCGACAGCGCCCGAACCGAGGGGTCGGTAACGTCCGGTTGTTTTTATCGATGCACCAGTTCGGTGAATGTATTGGCGATAATGGCGTTGGAAATTGGTTCAAAAACATTGGAGAAGCCCCGGCAGTCTATGACTCACTAGCACGTCTTCAAACCGCGCAACAGCTCGGCTTGCACTACTTCAACCTCGGCTATTACCGCACGAACATCACTACCCACGAAACACGGAAGCGCAAAAAAGTGACCGCCCACTACCAGGTCACTACAGGTCCACGTTATACCATCGACCAGTACGCATTGCGGTCGACCAGTAGATTCATCGACTCTGCCCTAACGCACTACGAACCCTTGCTCGAAAAAAGCGCTCCCATGGTGGCGGAACAGATCGAAGCAGAGCAGCTCGGCGTAGTAAATTTCCTAAAAAACAACGGGTACTACCGGGCAAAATTGGGCTGGGTGTACTTCGAAGTAGATACGCTCCAGGGACCGGACCAAAGCACCATCACCTGCGTGGTTGACCCCTACATTTATGGCGGGGACTTGAAGCGTGCGCGCCTTCAGAAAATCACCATTGAACCTACCTACAGCTATCGAAGTCCACTACCCATCATCGACAGTACGCGTACAGCGCACGGCATGGATGTCTTGCAAACCAGTCCTAAATTCCGCCCCGAGTTTCTAGATCAGCAAACATTCATGAACCAAGGCGACTACTACAACAACGCCTTACTTCGCAGCACGTATAAAAACCTGACCTCTTTGGGCGTATTTCGTAATGTACAGCTTGACGTTGTAGATCTCGACTCTGCCGTGATTGCACACATCCAGCTCGAGCCGTTGCCCAAGCGCGCCGTTCAAGCCTCTTTAGAAGGTCTCGGCAACAGCGGTAGCATCGGTTTAGGAGGAAATTTCAGCTGGGACAACCGCAACTTGTTCAAAGGTGGCGAATTACTTCGGCTATCGCTTGGGGGGTCGATCACGGAGCAACGCAACTCGACCAGCAACACTTGGCTGATCGATGCACGCGAACTCAATACGGCGGTTGCGCTCAATATCCCGAAGCTGGTACTTCCAGAAAATTGGCTTCCGTTAAAAGCGAAACAATGGTCACCAAAAACAGAGATTTCTGCAAAGGCCTCGTACCAATTCCGAGCGAACGAATTCAACCGACTCAACCTCACCGCAAACCTCGACTACCGCTGGCGCATCGGCAAGGCATCACACCTGCTCACTCCCGCACAACTCTCTTTCGTCCAGATCGATTTTAACGGCAGCGGACAAACCACCCCCTTCCTATTCAACGGTTTTCAAGACCTCTTTTTTAGCGCCACCTCGTACCGATTCAGTGAAAGTTGGACCTCAGGAAATTTGCGCTTCTTCCTCGCCACGGAACTCGAATCCGGCGGACACCTGTTTAGCGCAGCGGGCATCCAAGAATTGGCCGGAACGCCACTCGCCCGTTACTTAAAATCCAGCATAGATTTCCGCACCTACAAATCACTGGTGCGAAAACGTGAATTGGCCTTTCGAACCTTTATCGGCGTTAGCGAAGCTTGGGGCACTACGAATGGATTTGTCCCGTTTGAAAAATCATTCTTTATGGGCGGCTCCAACGACATGCGCGGATGGACGGCCTACCACTTCGGCCCAGGAAGCACCTCAGAAACGCTGCTTCAAACTGATGGATTCTTTGCCGCCGCACCGATAAAACTCCTGCAAAGCCTCGAATACCGCTACACTATACAAGAGGCGCTTAAAGGAGCAGTATTCCTCGACGCAGGAAACATGTGGCTGCACAACAAAACCTACACCGGGGCGCTCACCAGCGAGCAGCTCGGCGCCATCGACAATGGCGTTTTCAAATGGAACCGATTCTACGAGCAGATCGGCCTAAGCACTGGACTGGGCTTACGCTACGATGTGGAGTTCTTCATCCTTCGAGCGGACCTCGGAATGAAAACCTACCACCCCGGCGCAGACGGCCGTTCCAACTGGACCATTTCTAACCCCAAATGGCGCGATTTAAACGTCAGTTTAGGGATTGGATATCCATTCTAAAATACGGTTTCGGACATCGAAAAGTTATCTTATTTTAGCGGCTCACAAACACTTAGAATATTATGATGTCCATTGACAAAATTAGAGAGTTGCTAGGCGACCAAGCAGATGCTTTGTTGAACCACACTTCCACTGCAATCACCAAAGATTCTTTGGCGTTGCTACCTTCTGGCGACTTTGTCACGGAATCTTTCACAGGATCAAACCGCAACATTCAAGTAATGAACTCTTTGCAGCGCTTGTACGGTACTGGCCGTCTTGCAAACACAGGGTACTTGAGCATTCTTCCTATTGACCAAGGAATCGAACACAGTGCAGGTGCTTCTTTCGCACCAAACCCGATGTTCTTCGACCCAGAAAACATCGTGAAAATGGCGATCGACGCTGGTTGTAACGCTGTTGCTTCTACTTATGGTGTTCTCGCGACTGTTGCACGCAAATACGCTCACAAAATCCCATTCGTGGTTAAAATCAACCACAACGAATACCTATCGGCTCCAAACACCTTCCTTCAAAGCCCTTACGGTTCTGTGGACGAAGCATGGAATCTAGGTGCGTGTGCTGTAGGTGCAACCATTTACTTTGGTCACCCACAAAGCCGAGAGATGATCGAGCAAGTAGCTGCGGCCTTCGAACGTGCGCATGAACTAGGTATGGCAACCATCCTTTGGTGTTACACGCGTAACGATGCGTTTAAAGTAGACGGCGTGGATTACCACACTTCTGCCGATTTATCATCGCAAGCGATCCACTTAGGGGTCACCATTCAGGCGGACATCATCAAGCAAAAGCTACCTACCAACAACGGTGGTTACAATGCTACGGGTCACGGTAAAACGCATCCGAAAGTATACAGCGAACTCACTACAGACAACCCGATCGATCTAACCCGTTACCAAGTACTGAACAGCTACAACGGACGTATCGGTGTGATCAACTCTGGTGGTGCATCTACTGGTAATGACGCAAACGACTTGAGCGAAGCGGTACTTACAGCGGTAGTTAACAAGCGTGCAGGTGGTCAAGGTCTTATTCTTGGACGCAAGGCGTTCCAGAAAGAGTACAGCGACGGTATTGCACTATTGAACGCAGTACAAGACGTTTACTTGAACGACGACATCACGATCGCTTAATTCGCGATTTAAGTTTTTTCTATAAGGGCGCTCAACTACGGTAGGGCGCCCTTTTTTCTTACATTAGCGCCTTATAAATCGGACAAAACAACACACATGGGTTGGTTTAAAAGAACAACTGCGGGGATTACCACGCAGACAAAAGACAAAAAAGAAACACCGGACGGACTGTGGCACAAATGCCCGAAGTGTAAGGTGATCGCAAGCGTTGAAGACCACGCGGCAGAGCTGTGGACTTGTGGAAACTGTGGACACCACGACCGCATCAACGCGAAAGAATACTTCCAAATTTTATTTGACGACGGGGCATTTACAGAATTGGATCCGGACATGGTTTCAAAAGATCCATTAAAGTTTGAGGACACCAAGCCGTACAAGGAGCGCTTGAAGGCTGGTCAGAAAAAGTCCGGTTTAAAAGACGCCATTACTACAGGCTACGGACCTATGAACGGAAGAGAAGTGGTCATCGCATGTATGAACTTTAACTTTATCGGAGGCTCTATGGGCTCTGTGGTGGGTGAAAAGATCGCACGTGCCATGGATCAAAGCTTGAAAACTGGCGCTCCATTCATTATGATTTCAAAGTCAGGTGGAGCGCGTATGATGGAGGCTGCATTCTCGCTTATGCAAATGGCGAAAACCTCAGCTAAGATTGCTCTTTTAGACGACAAGAAGATTCCTTACATCTCGTTCCTTACCGACCCAACCACTGGTGGGGTGACCGCTTCTTACGCCATGCTGGGCGACATTAACATCGCTGAGCCTAACGCATTGATCGGTTTTGCCGGTCCGCGCGTAGTGAAAGAAACCATCGGTAAAGATCTACCGGAAGGATTCCAGCGCTCTGAGTTCTTGCTCGAGCATGGATTCCTAGACTTCATTGTCGAACGTAAAAACTTGAAGAATAAACTGAGCCAGTACCTCGAGATGGTAGGCAAATAGCCCAATTCTTCACCTTCCTACAAGCCGCTTCTTTTCACAAGGGAGCGGCTTTTTTTTGCCCCAATTTATCCTCGCACCCCTCTACCACCCTATCCTTAGCGCACAAAAAAAACTCCCACAGCGCAAAGCTGCAGGAGTCTTCAAAACTCACGGAAGGTATCCGAGTACTTTATTTCTTGGTTGCCTGAGCTTCACGCATCGGG
>CATITW010000063.1 GCA_949547975.1 Cryomorphaceae bacterium
GGTGTATCCTTGGAAAAAAGTTGAAGACAAATATTTCGATGCGCTGTGGGAATTGCAGTTGGCAGATAAAAAGAATCAGGCGGGCGAGGTGCGTTTTGTGCTGCTGAATTCGCTCGGTGATCCTGTGGAAGACCAGGCGGTAGACCGTGCGCTTTGGGAACGACAGATCGTCGCGTTAAATGCTCAGTCAAATGGGTGATCCGCTTTTTCTCGATGCCCGAGGACGCACGTTACGGGGTAGGTTTCAGCTCCCACTTTCGAAAAGTATGGTGAATCGTGCGCTGCTGCTTGCGGCGCTCTGGCCTGAACTTACGTTGAGCGGGATGTCGAGCGCTAAAGACAGTGTGTTTTTACGCGAGACGCTGGGGGCTACCGACGGCGATGAGGTGTTTGTAGGTGAAGGCGGTACGACCCTACGCTTTGCTGCGGCTTTTTGGGCGACTCAGCCCGGGCAGACGCTCGTTTTGAGCGGAACGGATCGTTTGAATGCACGACCCATTGCACCGTTAGTGGATGCCTTGAATGCACTTGGAGCGGAGATTACCTATATTAAGGAACAAGGGCAAGGGCCGTTGAACATTGTCGGTCGAAAGATGGAAGGCGGTAGCATTCATCTGGGTCACGTTCAAAGTTCACAGTTTGTGACTGCGCTCATGCTCATCGGGCCTTCCTTAGCACAAGGGCTAACGCTCAAGTGGTACAGCTTGCATTCTCGGCCTTATGTCGTGATGACGGCAGCACTTCTGCGTGAGGCAGGGTTTGAAGTGCAGCTTTCTACGAGCGGAGTGCTCATACCCCCAGGACAAACTCCCGATCGCAAACAGTTGCACATGGAACCCGACTGGTCGGCAGTGGGTTTTTGGTGCGAAGCCGTTGCGTTAAGCGAGGATGCAGATCTCTTGCTCGAGGGATTTCAGGAGGATGCATTGCAAGGGGATAGCAAGGTCATCCATTATTTCGAACCGCTCGGAGTTCGAGCAACATTTGAAGCAGAAGGGTTGCGCCTTCGTAAAAAATCCGTTCTCTCCCCAGGCCAGCTAACGTACAATCTTATCGGGGAGCCGGATCTCGCACAAGCGTTAGTACTCACCTTGTTAATGAAGCGTATTCCGTTCGAAGTAAACGGTTTGTCCACGTTGCAGGGCAAAGAAACAGATCGAGTGGCGTGGTTGAAGAAGGTAGCAAGTGGATTAGGAATGGCGTTAGAAACGACCCCTTCGTCGGTACGGATGTTGAATTATCCGAAGGCGTCAGTGGCTGAATTGGGGCCGATAGATACTGAGCAGGACCACCGAGCAGCCATGTCGTTAGCACCACTTTCTTTACATCTTCCCGTCGGTATAACAGCTGCAGAGGTGGTGGCCAAGAGCTATCCTGAATTCTGGGATCACTGGGCCAAAGCAACAAGGTCACAGTCGTAGCGTACTACTTATTTTAAGCTGCGGAGTACCCGGCGTTAGTGCATTCCAGTGCGCGCTGAGGTCGAACCATTGTTGTTTGATTCGAACATGAATCCCTGCGTAGTCCTTAAAAATCCCCGTTGCTCCAATGTTTCCGGAAGCGATCGGATGGGAGATCCAAACCGGATGTTGTTCGTATTCGATCAAGGCCAATGTGCCTTCCAGTGCCCAATTCTTAAACGTCCATTTTTCCCGCACTGCCACCCCTCGAGTTCCTTGGTGATAGTGCATTTCCAAGGTTCGCGTCCGGGATAAAGCCCATTGCATTCGCCACCTAAAACTGGAACGTTCTTCGTCCAAATGTTGACTCACAAAAACACCTAGTTGCCTTCCTTGGTAAACGCCGCGAATTTTCTTCGCCTCTCGTTTGATGAAATAACTTCCGCTGCGATCCCTCCAGCTCATGTGAAAGCGTGCATCCAGCTCTTGTTCTTTCCAGTACAGGTTGTATTCAAAAAGCACATCGCTCACAAACACGTTAACCCCCATGGTGTGCGCGGTTAACGTGTGCTCCGCAAACCATCGGAGGTTGTTTTTATGGAGCTTGTAGTACAGACTTTGGTTCGAGCTGTCTGCTGCTATGCCGATGAGTCCAAACGAATTTTTAACATACATAGAACCCCTGTGGCGGTGCTCGCTGGTATAGCTGTAGTTCAGGAATGAGCGGCCCAGTCGAAGTCCCACGGCGGCACCCGTGCCTTCATACGCATAGATCCCAGCGCCGGTTTTAGGCTGAATGCCGCGGGCAAACACTTCAGAGGAGCTCAGCGACGGAAAGGATGAAGCGCCCAGTACCAAACCCTGTCCCGCAGTGATTTTATGCGTACCGATCAGCCCGTAGACCGTTCGACGGGGACCTAGATCGTAGGTATGGGTAACGGTAGTGGGTGAGGTGGTGCCGCTTTCCGAGATTCTTCGGTGGATGATGGCAGCGGAATTGCCCGTACTGTAATGCAAGGAGCTTTGCAAGGTCCAGCGCCCCGGGGAGAAACGCGCGTACGATTTGATTTGGGTTTTACGCTTTGCGGTCGGCTGGCTTAGCGGTAGCTGTTCTTGCAGGAATGCAACTAGGGTGCTGTCCCAGTGTTGCAAAGTGTACAGCTCGTCGTAATGATCGATGTAGCCCATGGCGGAGCGGTATTCGATGAGGCTGAATACGGCGTTTTTTGGAATGTGGAAGTTGCTCCAGAGGGTGGTAGGTGCGATGGTGTTGAGCGCGAGTGAATCCGTGTTTTCGGCCCACTCGAGCTGTTGCTGGTCCAGGAGGAATTGGCCGCAGAGCAGTTGTGGAAAGAGACAAGCGAGTAGGAGCCGTCTCATCGTGCAAAGAGCATGGTGGTGCTCGGGGAAATGACACCGGAGGCGATGGAGAGTTGAAGGTAGAGGTTGTTTTTACGGAATGTGACGCCCAGTGCTGTGCGCTGTCCTTGAATCTCGGCGACGAGCTGCAGATTCTCGTGCGTGTAGATGCATTGCAAGGTGAGCGGATCGGGGCGTAGTGGTAGGTAGTCCCATCCTGCACCCAGTGACCAATTCTCGTTCACCCGGTACAACTCGCGAAACTGCCACTGTGGCGCAAGGTCGCTTCCCGTGAGCTGGAGCTGAAACCGAAGTAAGGCAGTCGATTCTTTGTGGTGGTGAAGTACGCTGCTGCCCGCACTTATGGTGCCTTGTGTGTCCCAGGAAACGTGATTTTGCCGGTAAGTGAGCCCGGTAAGTAGCGTCGTGTTTTTTGCTAGAGCTACGGGCGCGTACAAGGAGCTCTCGCGCAACGTGAGGCCTGGTCCGATGGTCTGGGTATAGCTGCCGTGGAGGTATTTGTGGTTCACGAACAGCGTCGCTCGGCCGGCGCCAGGGACATAGGTGCTTTGCATCCCGACGATACATTTCTCGGACGGGACGTGCCAAGGGGCAAGGTGGAAGAGGTAGAACAGTAGCGGAAACTTAGAGATCATGACCAAGGGGTTTCCCAAGAAATTGGTCAAGAAAACGTGCGCTTCCTAAAAATGTGAAGAACTACTGGTTATCCACAATTAGTAGTAGGAAACCAATTCGACTTTGAACGCGAGTGGGCTGTATTCAGGAACCGTAGATGCGCCCTCTTCGCCGTACCCTAGATTTGAAGGGAATACGATCACTGCGCGCCCGCCTTCGCCTACAATCTGCAAGCCTTCTTGAAAGCCTTGAACGAGTGCAGGAAGGGGAATATCTCCGGACACGTACCAACCGCTCGAGAAGATGGTGGAGTCGAGCAGGTAGCCGATGTGCTTAAATTTCACAAGATTCGTCGAGTCTGGAATGCGGTTCTGATTTCCTTCTTTTTCGATGTGGTAATAAAGCCCAGTACCGGTGGGCTGAAAGTCGAGTCCCGTAGATTCGATGTAGGCATCGATATCCGCAAGTTCACGTTCTAGTCTGCGCTCGTCAGAAACGCATGAAGTCATCAAAAAGGCCGCAACGGCAAGTAAAAGGAAATTTTTCATAAGACAAAGTTACGCATTATCGGTATCCCTTGGTACGGTTCGATTATCGGGGGATTCTAACGTTCTTTTCGCTAACATTGTGGTATGAAGATACGTCTGCTCCTACCCGCACTTTTCCTGTTGTTTCACGCGCATGCGCAAACGTTTGGACCTTCGAAGGGCTTTCCTTCGGATCCGGTGATTAGTGCAGCGTACCACGAGGGTGCGTTGTATCTCGGGACGCAGGGCGGCGGGGTATATACGCTGCGTTCAGGGCGTATTGTGCCTGCAGAGAATTTTGCGGAAGTGGCCACGGCTTCGATCTATGGTTTCGAGGTGGTAGATGGTGCTTTAACTCCGAAGACTTCAGGCCAATTACAACCGTATCCCATCGAAGTAACGAACGCCATGGGTACGGCTTTTGTCCTCACCGACGGTCTGCTAGAAGTGAAATATAGTGATGTCGCGCGCATGCGTTCCCGTGAAGCTTCTGGCATCTGGCGCTTTGATGCCTTGCCGCTGGAGGCACTAGATGCTGGTGCGGTTTTCGTGCGTTCTGGATCGAGCTTGCA
>CATITW010000064.1 GCA_949547975.1 Cryomorphaceae bacterium
AACAAGGATCAGAGTTATTTTTTATGCCAATTAAGCCAAGAACAACTCTCCAAAGCATTGTTCCCGATCGGACACTTGCAAAAATCCGAAGTACGCGACATCGCTCGTGAGGCGGATCTAGTAACGGCCGAGAAAAAGGATTCGCAAGGATTGTGTTTCATCGGTAAAGTTCGCTTGCCCGATTTTCTCCAGCAGAAATTGGAGCCGAAACCAGGGACCGTTTGGGAAATTCCACGTGATGCAGCATTTTTAGATGTGCCGCGTGACGGACTCGAAGCGGAGGCACAACCTTTTGAGTTTCATCCAAAGCACGGCTTCAAACGAGGCAAACATAACGGAGCACACTACTACACCGTAGGCCAGCGCAAGGGTCTTAACATCGGTGGTAGTCCCTTGCCATTATTCGTCTTGGGCGTGAATACCACATACAATGCAATTTACGTTGGGCAGGGGGAAGACCACAAAGGGTTGTACCGAAATGCCTTGAAAATCAAAGAATCAGAAGCACATTGGGTTCGCCCAGACTTGGCGTTGAACGAAGGCGAATCTGCTCGATATATGGCACGCATTCGCTACCGTCAACCCTTGGTTCCTGTTACCGTACATAAGGAAGGTGGTTCGATTTTTGTAGTATTTGACGCTCCAGAGAAAGCCATCACACCCGGTCAGTTTGCTGCTTGGTACGATGGAGAAGAATTGGTAGGATCCGGAACTATTGCCGAATAATATGAAACATCTCGTCTGTATTGCTCTCGTGCTATGCTCTTGCCTTTCCTTAAATGCGCAAGACCAAACGAAAGCGTACAGCGTATTTTTTACGGCGAAATCAAACACTGCACTTTTACAAAGTCCTGAACAATTTCTATCGCAACGTGCCCTGGAAAGAAGACAGAAGCAGTCCATTTCGGTACATCCAAGTGATTTACCGGTATCGCAACAACGAATCGCTGCGATTTCTTCCAGAGTAACTTCTACCGGCCCCGTGAGTAAATGGCTCAACGCTATGTATGTTGAGGCCACTTCTGAACAGGTGCTAGACCTATTAGAATTGCCTTTCATACAAAGTGTTTCGAGGGTTGCTGGGAGTACTGTGACACACACGAGCATCGCTTTACCGCCAAAAAACTATGGCTACACGGAAGATCAGCTCGAACAGATTAACCTTATCAAAGGCCCCCACAGAAAAGGACTGTACGGTCGTTCTAAACTGATTGCAGTCTTAGACGCTGGGTTTGCTGGTGCAAATACGGTTTCTTTCTCCGACGAATTCAATCTAGTTGCTACCAAAAACTTTGTTACCGGGGGTACCGATGTGTACTCAGGCAACGGATCTCATGGCTTCAGCGTACTTTCCTGTATGGCCGGAAATGTGGATGGTGTTTATGTAGGTAGTGCGCCCGAAGCTTCCTATGCGTTGATTACTACGGAGGATATCTGGAGTGAAACCCCTCAGGAAATGTACAATTGGATTGCGGGGGCAGAATTCGCAGATTCTATAGGCGCGGATATCATCAACAGCTCTTTAGGGTACTATGAGTTTGACGATCCCACCGACAGTTATACCACAGCAGATCTTGACGGTAGAACGAGCATTATTACACTCGGCGCGCTGGCCGCTGCACGTAAGGGAATGCTGGTGGTCACTAGCGCTGGAAATGCGGGTGGTGGCGCTTGGAACAAACTCACTTTTCCTGCAGATGCAGATTCAGTACTCACAGTTGGAGCTGTGAATCCGTACGGTATAGCCGCAGATTTCACTTCGAGAGGGTACACCACAGACGGCCGTGTGAAGCCCAACGTCAGTGCACGTGGCGCACGTGCTTTAGTCTACCGTTCTGACGGTACAATCGCTGAGGCGAACGGAACAAGCTTCTCTTCACCAATCATGGCAGGGGCTGCCGCCTCACTATGGGATGCTATTCCTGACGCTACGGCGCAGCAGATCATTAAGGCTCTAGAAGTGAGCAGTTCTCATTATTACGGCCACAATGAAAAAATTGGATATGGAATTCCTAATCTCGCTTTCGCAGAGCGCTATTTAGCGACACTCGTACGCGGCTCTGTCCCTGAAGTGGTCATTTATCCGAATCCATTTCCAGACTACATAGAGTTGTTTTTGCCCGATTCGGAGCTGCTAGACATTCACTTGGAATTAAGGGATTTAAACCAAAGAACGGTGACTGAGGCAGTACTCAAAAACAAGCGCTACCAGACCATTTGGGCGCCCGGAGATCACATTCCTGCAGGAACGTATTTCTTGTTTATTCAGCGAGGAGACTATTCCGATGTGCAGCGCATTATCAAGCTCCAGTAAATAGTACTGCGACACCCTAAACTAGCGTTTCGTTTTAGTCGCCGAAAAATCCCTTCATTATTTTTCTAAGGCCCATGACAGCCATTCCTGCACCCGTTGCCATAATGGCGATTGAAATAACGGTCCAGTACCAAGCTCCTGAAGTCCCTTTTCCTACAAAAAGAGCAGGTCCTACAAATATGAAAGGGAAGGCCCAAGCAAGCCTAAACAAGCCCGCTAGAATAAGATCTTGATTACTTTTTGGCATCTTGTATTGCGTTAACGGCATTGCGAACACTACCCTTTGCGAGTAGTGTAGCTTCAGCTAAGTCATAGCTCACACCGGTTTCTTCCATCACCATTCTCGTTCCACGATCGACCAGCTTTTCATTTGAAAGCTGCATGTCTACCATTTTATTTCCTTTCACATGTCCTAGTTTGATCATCAAGGACGTGGAAATCATATTCAGTACCATTTTCTGTGCAGTGCCCGATTTCATCCGCGTACTCCCAGTAACAAACTCTGGTCCTACGACAGCCGCTAGTTCATGCGCAACAGCGCTCCCAAGTGGACTTCCTTCATTGCACGTAATGGCTGCGGTTAGTAATCCTTCTTTACGCGCCCTCTCAACGCCGCCGATCACATAAGGAGTCGTTCCAGAAGCGGCGATACCTACCACAATATCTTCTTTTGTGATGTTGAAGTCTTCCAAATCTAACCAAGCTTGCGTACTGTCGTCTTCGGCGTTTTCCACTGCCTTTCTAATCGCGCTATCGCCACCAGCGATCAGTCCAACTACAACGCCATGATCCACGCCAAAGGTAGGCGGACATTCGCTGGCATCTAATATCCCTAATCTACCTGAAGTACCTGCTCCGATGTAAAAGAGTCGACCGCCGCGCTTCATGTTCTCAAAGGCTGCATCTATGAATGCTTCTATGTTAGGCAGAATGAGCCCCACCGCGTGTGCCACTTTTTGATCTTCGGTATGGATACCGTGTATCAGCTCCTGCGTGGATTTCTGCTCTAGATGATCGTGTAGGGAAGTAGATTCTGTGGTACGCATTAGTCCTGCTTTTTAAGCTTTGCCATGTAAAACCCGTCATTATTCGCTGCGGGATTCACCGTTCGCTCTTGTTCC
>CATITW010000065.1 GCA_949547975.1 Cryomorphaceae bacterium
GAAGGGAAAGGACGTAAGCTTCCTGTCGTTATAGGGGGCGCTGAAGCCCAAAGCATCGCTGTAGCCATGGAAAAGTCTGTGGCTCCTCCGCGTCCGCTGACCCACGATACTTGGCGCAATATGCTTGAAGAATTGGGAGCTACTGTAGACAAAGTGCTCGTCCATCGCTTGGTCAATGGCGTTTTTTTCGCCTCTATCCATGCCACCAGTAAGGAAGGTACACCGCTCGTCTTCGATTCTCGTCCTTCAGATGCTGTGGCACTTGCGGTGCGTATACCTTGTGCCATTTTCGCGACTGAACAGATATTAGAAGCGGCCGGGATTACCGATCAAGAAGAAGCTGTCGCTGACCAGCTCGACCCCTCCGACGCAGACCGTGTCCAGGAAGAGACTCCAAGCGACCATACCCTAGAAGAACTCGAAGCTTTACTGAGTGAAGCAGTAGAAAACGAGGATTACGAGCTTGCTGCAAGACTACGTGACCGCATTGAAAAATTGAAATGATTCTACGTACCCTCCTCGGTATTGTCACTTTAACGGCAATCCTATTCCTTCTGAGTTCACACAAAAAATCCATCAACTGGTGGATGGTAGTCAAAGGTCTGGGCCTCCAATTCCTACTCGCCGTAGCGGTGTTAAAAGTTCCCGGATTCTCTTGGGCCTTTGACCAATTCTCTATGGGCGCCGTCACCGTGCTCGACTTCACCAAGGAAGGCTCAGAGTTTCTCTTCGGTGGACTCATCACCAACACGGAAAGCTTCGGATATTTATTCGCCTTTCAGGTACTCCCAACCATCATCTTCTTTTCCGCACTGACCTCTCTTTTGTATTACTACGGCATCTTGCAACGGGTTGTAAAAGTGATGGCCTGGGTCATGCAAAAAACACTTAAACTCTCCGGAGCAGAATCGCTTGCTGCCGCTGGGAATATATTCATCGGTCAGACCGAAGCGCCCCTTTTAGTCAAGCCTTACATTAAAAACATGTCGCGCTCTGAGCTCCTGTGTCTGATGTCAGGTGGGATGGCCACCATCGCCGGTGGTGTTCTCGCGGCCTATATCGGCTACCTCGGAGGTGCTACAGAAGCAGGGAAAATCTTCTTTGCCAAACACCTGATTACCGCCTCCATCTTGAGTGCACCTGCAGCGATCATTAGCGCCAAAATTCTTTTGCCCGAAACTGAGGAAGTAGATGAAGTCGCGGAGATCAGCCGCCGCTCTATGGGTTCAAATGCCCTCGATGCGATTTCTAATGGTACTACTGAAGGAGTGAAACTCGCAGTAAATGTCGGTGCCATGCTCCTAGTTTTCGTAGCCCTAGTCTACGGTGTGAACTACATCATCGTCCACACCTTGGGGGAATGGTCCGGTTTGAATACTTGGACACAACAAATCACTAACGGACAGTTCGATTCGTTCTCGCTTCAATTCATCCTGGGCGCCGTTCTCAGTCCCATCGCGTGGATTCTGGGCGTGCCTAGCAGCGACCTCATGCTGGTAGGTCAATTATTAGGCGAGAAGACCATCCTTAATGAATTTTACGCGTATGTCAGCCTAACTGAGATGCGCGAGCAGGGACTCTTCTCTTCGGAACGCTCTGTCGTTCTGGTCACGTATATGCTTTGCGGCTTTGCGAACATCTCGAGCATCGGGATTCAGATCGGTGGTATAGGCGTGCTTGCACCTTCCCGACGTAAGGAGCTTAGCGAACTTGGCGTGAAAGCGCTCATCGCAGGTACGATGGCTTCGTTATACACCGCGGCCATCATCGGACTTTTAATCTAATCAACCGGATGAGCAACGCCATCGTAAACACCATAGACAAGGTCATTATCGGGGTCGATCCTGGTACTGTAGTCATGGGATACAGCGTGGTGCATATTGTCAAAGGTCAAGTAAAGCCGGTAATCTTAGATGTATTAAAGTTCAATGCAAAACTGGATCACTACACGCGCCTGTCGCACATCTTCAACGAGCTAAGCAAGGTGGTAGAACTTTACAAGCCGGACGAGATGGCTCTTGAAGCGCCGTTCTTTGGGAAAAACGTACAGTCCATGCTCAAACTCGGACGTGCTCAAGGCGTTTGCATGGCCACTGCCTTATCGAAACAGATACCTGTATTCGAATACAGCCCAAGACTCATCAAACAGAGCATCGTAGGGAATGGGAACGCCAGCAAGGAACAAGTAAGTGGCATGCTACAAAGCATGTATCCGGGAGTGGAGCATAAATATCTCGATGCATCAGATGCTTTGGCCGCTGCGGTCTGTCATCACAGCCAAACTACTGGACTGCCTTCTCCAAAGCATGGTTCGAAAAAGCGCTCCTCCTCTTCAGGGAAGGGAAAATCTTCAAGCTGGGATGCGTTTATCCAACAGCATCCAGACCGCTTGAAATAGCCTCAGCGATTCTTTTAAACTCCTCGGAATCTAACTGCAACGGAGTGTTGCTAAAATTTAACTCGTGCTCTGCGCTGATCGGCACTAGATGCAGATGTGCATGTGGAACTTCCATTCCTAATACCATACTTCCGACACGCTTGCAAGGCACGGCACGCTTTAAGGACTTCGCAACGCGCTGTGAAAAACGCATCAACGAATCGTAATGGTCTTCAGGCAATTCATACAGTTCATCCACCTCAAGCTTCGGCACACACAGGGTATGTCCTTTTTTGAGTGGGCGTATATCTAAGAAAGCAATGTTGTGCTCGTCCTCGGCCACCTTGTAGCATGGGATTTCTCCGGCTATGATTTTCGAAAAGATGCTCGACATATCTACTCGGGTTCTGTTAGGCTACGGTGATCTCTAAGATTTCGAAGTTCATCACTCCACGAGGAACCTGAATCTCTGCGATATCTCCAATCTTCTTCCCCAGCAAACCCTTACCGATAGGACTGCTCACAGAAATCTTGCTTTTTTTAATATCCGCCTCTTTCTCTGCTACTAAACTGTACGACATCGTAGCGCCATTTGCCACGTTCTTCAGCTTGACTTTCGTCAGCACACCTACCTTTGATAGGTCGATGTTTTCTTCATCTAGAACACGCGCACCAGCGAGGGTATCCTCAAGCTTAGAGATCTTCATCTCCAACATGCCTTGTGCTTCTTTCGCTGCATCATATTCTGCATTCTCACTAAGATCACCCTTATCGCGTGCTTCGGCGATTTGATTCGAAATCTTCGTGCGCTCCACAGACTTCATGTGCGCAAGTTCTTCGCGCAACTTTTTGAGTCCTTCTCTGGTATAATAACTAACTGATGACATAACGTTTTAGATAGGCTTTTACTAAAAAAGAGAGGCCCATCGGGCCCCTCTTGAGTATTCAAAGGTATATATTTTTTCGAATTACAAGCTAATTCTGGCTCCTATAGAATGGATACCACTAAAAGCGCCCGTAGTTGCTCTGTATGCATA
>CATITW010000066.1 GCA_949547975.1 Cryomorphaceae bacterium
CTGAGCGGCCTGCACGCTGCACAAAGCGACTCACTCCTTTCGGGGAGCCGATCTGTATCACGCAATCCACGGGCCTAAAATCCACGCCTAAATCTAGGGACGACGTACAGACCACTGCCTTCAGCTTCCCGTCGTACAACGCTTCTTCTACCCAAGCACGTACCTCTTTAGAAATCGCGCTATGGTGCATCGCGAGCACACCGGCAAGTGAGGGATCCACCTCGAGCAGTTTTTGAAACCAGATCTCCGCTTGTGCCCTGGTGTTGGTAAAGACCAGCGTGCTCTGGTTTTCATGAATCAATGGAACCACTTTATCTAAAAGCTTGATTCCAAGGTGACCTGCCCAAGGGAGTGTCTCTACCTCATCGGGCAAAACGGGCTCTATAATGATGTTTTTCTCGATGTTTGCGCGGATAAAGGTCGGCGCTACCGGAGGCTGCGTACCCATCAGAATGTCCATGCTTTCCTCCATATTGCCGATGGTCGCAGAGATTCCCCAAGTCCGCAACTCTGGCCTCAGCGCACGAAATTTCGTCAGAAACAGCTCGCACTGCACGGCGCGTTTACTGCCCATCAGCTCGTGCCATTCGTCGATAACAACCGCTTGCAGGTTGCGAAATAGCTTTTCATACCCCTTGTTCGAGAACATCACATGGATACTTTCCGGTGTGGTGATCAAGATCTGTGGCAATTTCGTTTTCTGCGCCTGCTTGACCTTCTGCGTACTGTCTCCAGTGCGCGTGCCAACTTCCCAGTCCGAACCCAGCTCTGCTACCGCTCTTTTCGCACTTTGCTCGATCTCTTTCGCTAAGGCCCGAATGGGCGTGATCCAGATCAGCTGAGCACCTGCCGTACTGCGCTTGTCGCTCTTCGCTCGTTCCAAGCCTTCGGTGATCGCCGGTAACAACAAGCTGTAGGTCTTACCGCTTCCCGTAGGAGCGTTCACTAAACCGCAGCCGCCCTCTATGTAGGCACTCCACGCCTGCAACTGAAAAGGAAAAGGTGTCCAACCTTGGCCCTTAAACCACTGCCGACACCTTCCTATTGCTGCGCTAGAGTTCATGTAAATATGCCCTCTAAGCGAGTTTGGAAGTCAACCAAATAAAGTCTTCTAGAAAGACTGGGGCGTTTTTGTTGAAGATCGGGTCTTGCGGTACGCCGTTCTCATCGAACAAGCTGCTCACATTGCTTACAAGCAAACGCGTTGGGCTGATGATTGCTTCCACATAAGACATCCAGCTACGCATCGCATGCAACGCGTTCAAGCCACCGAAAGGACCGGCGCTTACCGTACAGGTAGCCATCGGTTTCTTTTGATATTGTGCACGGTAAAAGTCCAGCAAATTTTTCGTTGCGCCCGGCATTCCTCCGTTGTATTCCGGTGCCACTAGCAGTAATCCATCTGCCTCTTGAAGGAGCTCCCCGAGGGCATCTTTCTGTGGAAAATCCACATCGATATCAAAGTTGGGGGCGTTGTATTCGCGGACGTCGATCACGTAGGCTTCTACGCCTTCTCGCTGGTTCAACTGTTCGCTTAAATAGTGTGCAACTAAGGCACTTTTGGCTCCCGTTCTAGGGCTGCCTTGAATGATTGCTATTTTCATAGTAGGGGTTGATAATACTTAAGAAACACCCCTGTTCAAAGAATGTTTCAGGTTAAACCTTCTTACCGAATTTTGGCACTCGGAAGTAGTCAGAATTAGCATCTGGCGCATTTTTTAACGCCTGCTCCTTGGTCAGCATATCGCGAACCTCATCCTCACGCATCACGTCTACGCTGTCGCTCATCTGGGTAAGTGGCTCAACACCAGAGAGATCCAATTCGTCGATCTGTGCTACAAACTTCAAGATGTTTTCCATATCGCCCTGCATTGCATCCACCTCTTTATCAGAAAGTTGCAGTCTACTCAAATGGGCCAAATGTTTGATCTGTTCTTTGCTAATGCTCATGTCCGCGTGATTAAGAGTTCAAAGGTAAAACAACTTTACCGGTGTGCCCCCACTTTTTTAAATCCTCCGCAAGGGCCACATAACAACGGTTCGAAAGCTCTTCCAGCGGGTTTTTCTCGTCCAATTTCGGCCAGTACTCACCCAACACCTTTGTGTCCACGGGCCCTATCGAAGACGGCTCTCCCCAGTCTCCCAAACGGAACTTGTTTTGGTAAATGCTCATCAGCACCACCGGGACATTGTTATCTACGGCAAGTTTAAACGCTCCGGCCTTAAAACCGCGCAGCAGATATTCCTGGGGCGGAATGCCTCCTTCCGGGTAAATGCAAACGCTGTATCCGTCCTTGATGCGCTGATCCGCGTCGATCATAGCCTGCTTTCTTCCGCTAAAACTGCTGCGGTCCACAGCAATGGAGGTCTGCTTAAAGAAATACCCGAACAACGGCAATTTCAGCAGCTCGGCCTTGCCCATAAAGACCACCGGGCGCGGGCTGGCTAAAAACGTCAATGGAATATCTAAATCTGAACCGTGATTTGCAGCAAGCACCATGGGACCCTCGTGCGCTAATCGGTAGCGCTTCGGCCGAGGCCAAACGCCCATGCCTAACAAATAGATCCAGGCCCAAACTTTACCCACGGCGAAAAAATGCTTGTATTTCCCTCCTGGACGCGCTGTCCAAAGGAGCGCAGGCAACATCACTACGATCGAAACAAAAGCGATCAAATAGTACCAAGTGTGGTGAAAATAACTCAGCCCTTTTTTCATGGCGCTAAATATAGCATTTCCTCTCGAAGGGGTGACTTATGTCACATTTAGGATTTCGCAAAAACCCTACCTTCGAAATCTATGAAAACACTTTTTACCGCTTTTTTCGCCTTTTCAAGCCTGTTGTCGTTCGCTCAAACTACCGCACCCTTTGACGTTGTCCTGGAGCCAATTACCATAACTGGTCTCCCCGGAATTCAATCCTACACTGCCGCTGAATACGATGGCAAGTGGCTGATCATCGGCGGGCGGCTCGACGGTCTACACCAGCGTCAACCCTGGCAAAGTTTCGACGATGCGGGGCACAACCGCGACGTCTACGTCATCGACCCCGTGAATGCCACCTACCACCATGCCCCACTAAGCGGCCTCTCGAACGACACCCTCGAAGCCCAGCTATCTGCTACGAACGCTAACTTTATTATGCGCGACTCCATACTGCTCGTGGTTGGCGGATATGGTCTTTCGGCGGAATCGGTTCACATTACTCACCCGATGCTCACCGCGATTAACGTGCCTGCCATGATGCACCAGATCATCCAGCAAGGCCAGATCACCGCTGCTACCACACAAACCATAACGGACTCCAACTTTGCCGTTACAGGAGGAAAGCTCCTTCAGCTCGACACGACCTTTATGCTCGTCGGTGGTCAACGCTTTGACGGGCAATACAACCCTATGGGCCACAACACTTATGTACAGGCATATACAAATGCCATTCGCCGTTTTGGGGTGTCAGGCACCTTCCCTAACCTCAGCATTCAGCACTACACGGCTATTGTCGATACTGCTGAACTGCACCGCCGTGATTACAACGTCACCTACATGACCGACGGTACTACCCTAAATCTAAACGCTTGGTCTGGCGTCTTTCAATACGGCGCTGATCTGCCTTTTTTACACCCGGTAGAAATTTCAACAAGCACTGCCAGCCCGGTGTCCAACTTCTCGCAATACCTCAACCACTACCACTGTCCTACGTTGAGTCTTTGGGAGGATTCGGCAGCGGCAATGCATACGGTGTTTTTTGGAGGGATTGCAGAATACTACTACGACGCGAATGGAACATTAGTGCACGATAACGACGTGCCTTTTGTAAGCACGATCGCAGCAGTCACCAAGCAGAATGGAACGTACACGGAGCGACTTTTAAACGAATCGATGCCCAACTACCTCGGTGCAGGTGCGGAGTTTTTTGTTCGGGAGGACCTCGAGTTTGAATCGGCCAATATCTTAAAGATGGATGCGCTCACAGGCGATACCACACACCTCGGGTATATCTACGGTGGGATCAACTCTCCCGGTCGCAATGTTTTCTTTGGCGGCATGACCAACAGCTCTACGGCAAGCGCCACCATCTACAAAGTGCTTCTATACAGAAATACCACTGTGGGACTGGAGGAACAGCACCCCGCTAACAAAACCGATCTAGGCGCACAAATCATCCCTAATTCGCGCTCGTCGAGCTTAGAAATCCGTTTGAGCAACCCACAAGATCAAGCCACTCAGGTGAGCGTCTACACCATCGATGGAAAGCTGTTGCTTGAACATGAGCTCAAGGCCGGTGCCCAGCGCATGTTCACCACAGGAATTACAGCTCCAATTGGCACGTATTTGCTGCAATTAAAAAGTGGTGAGAAACAGTCTGAAATGAAGTTTATCTGGCATTAAAACCCAAGCTTCTCCCGTACGCGCGAAAGCGTGTCTTGTGCGATAGGACGCGCCTTATCAGCGCCCACCTTGAGTGCCGCGAATACCTCGTCTGGGTGCTCCATGTAGTGATCAAAACGCTCGCGTGCCGCGCCAAACTGCTCTAAAATCAAATCCAAGAGCGCCGTTTTTGCATGTCCGTATCCGAAGTTTCCTCCGCGGTATTTCGCCGCCAATTCTGCCGTCTGTTCCGGCGTTGCTAAAAGCTTGTACAGCGCATAGACATTACACGTTTCAGGATCTTTCGGGTCCTCTAACGGCGTAGAATCCGTTTGAATACCCATGATCTGCTTTTTCAGCTGTTTTTTCGGCAGAAAGACATCGATCACGTTGCCGTAGCTCTTGCTCATCTTACGTCCATCCGTTCCGGGAATCGTCATTACTTCTTCGGAGATGCTTGCTTCAGGGGCCACGAAAGTATCTCCGTAGCGGTGGTTAAAACTACTCGCTAAATCGCGCGTAATCTCTAAGTGCTGCTTCTGGTCTTTTCCCACCGGGACGATCTCGGCGTCGTAGAGCAAGATGTCTGAGGCCATGAGCACTGGGTAGTCAAAAAGACCGGCATTCACATCACTAAGGTTGTCGCTCTTGTCCTTAAAGCTGTGCGCATTTGCCAGCATCGGGTAGGGCGTAAAACAGTTCAAATACCACGTGAGCTCCGTACATTCTGGCAAATCACTTTGCACATAGAACACCACTTTCTCTGGGTCTAAACCGCAAGCAAGCCATGCAGCCGCAGTAGCCAAAAGGTTGCTTTTACGCAATTCTGCATCTTTCACCGTCGTCAAACTGTGCAAGTCTGCAATGAACAAGAACGCCTCGTTTTTCGGGTCGTTGCTCATCTGAATCGCTGGGCGGATGGCCCCTAAAATGTTTCCTAAATGCTGTCTACCGGAACTTTGAATTCCCGTTAATACTCTTGCCATCTTTTAAAGCTCTATGCTCGTGATTATTTGATCAATGTAAGTTCCATGTCGATGTCCGCCCAATAGCTGCTGTCTTCAGGGATCTGCATGAAAGAGGTGCCCCAGATTTGCTCGGTCGGTAAACCAGAAATCATGGTGAAGGTATAGCTGACACTGTCGTTATCTAAAACGAGCGTACTGTCGCTGTTTGTGAGGGTCCACACGCCACCACTGACGAGGGAAACGGGCACTTGAATGGAGTTGAGGTTGGCGACAAATTCCAAATCTAAATTTCCCGTGTCGGGCATTTCGTAGAGGTTCACTTCTCCGTTGAGCTGCGTTCCCAAACCGCTGAACTGCATCAAGGTAGAAGGGCTGAACGGGTTCGGCATTTCGCCACTATAGGCCACTTCCGTTATGGTCCATTCACCCACTAAATCTTCGCGTACGAATACTTCGGTAGCTACGGGTTCTGAAGTACATGCGGCTAGAAATAGGCCAGCGGCAACGGCAAAAATTGGTTTTAGATTCCTCATAATGTGATTTGTGAAAGTGCAAAAACTACGGGTTGTTCGGCGGGGCCTTCGATCACCTTTAACAGCTTGGCTGCCACGGTTTCAGGCGCCACAAGTTTGCCCTGTTCGTATTCTTCTTTAAAGGCGTCCACTGCCGGGAAATCTTGCTGGTGTGTTGCACGAATCTCCGCTTGCATTGGGGTATCTACTTTTCCGGGTTTGAACGCGTGGATGCGCACGTCCGGGTACTCTTGTTGCAGCACTTCTGCGTACATATGAATGGCCGATTTCGACGCGCAATACGCACTCCAGCCTGGAATAGCGAACTGTGCCGCGCCAGAGCCGGTGAAAATTACCTGGCGCTCCCCGCTTACTTCCGCTAAAAAGCGCGCAGTCATTCGCATGGGTGCCACCACGTTCAGTGCCATGGCGTGGTTGATTCCGTTCCAATCCGCTTTGCCCGCAGGCATCACCGGACCCAATGTTCCAGCGTTGTTGATCAGAACTGTCGGACCGCCAGACTGGTTGGCCAAAAATGGTACGGACTCTAGTTCGTTTTCTTGCGTAAGATCCGCTTGGACAAACGACCATCCCGAAGACCCGTTTAGGTCAGCAGGCGCTCTTCTACCGATGCCTTGCACCTGAAAACCGGACGCAAGCGCTGCCTTTGCGATCGCGTAGCCGATGCCTGTACTTACGCCTGTAATAATGATTTGTCCTTTCCCCATCAAGCGTTGATTTCTATAAATCTATTGATGTCTTTGACCTGCCCGAACACGAGAATTCTATCGTCCTGATCGACCAAGGTCTCCGGCGAAGGAACACCATAGATGTGGTGCTGGTTATCGCCTTCCTTACGAATCAGCGTCACAAGATTGATGTTATACTTCTTGCGCAAGCCGATGTCTTCAAGCGTTCTGCCGATGATTTTTGCAGGTGCTTGCACCTCGATGATTTCATACTCATCCGGCAGCTGCACACACATCAAAACGCCTGGGTTAGTGAGCTGTTCTACAACATTGTTTGCCACCTCGAGCTCTGGGCTCAACACGTGGTCTACGCCCATCTTTTCTAGAATCTTTCGCTGAACGGGACCTTGGGCACGTGCGATGATGCGCTTGACCTGGAGTTCCTGCAACTGGAATACGCACAGCAGCATTTCTTGGAAGCTGGAGCCGATACTTACAACGACCGCGTCTACCTCGGTCAAGTTTTGCGCCTCAAGCGCTTGGGTGTTCGTCGCGTCTAGAGCTACCGCGTAGGCAACGTCTGGAGCTATCTGCTGCACCTTTTCCTCGTTCTCGTCGATGGCCATCACGTCGGCACCACGCTCTGCGAGCTTACGGGCAATGGCAGAACCAAAAACACCGAGGCCGATGACGGCAAACTTGTTGTTTTTCATACTATTCGTTTCTAGCGCTTCACGGTTCGTGTTTTAGAGCACGCGTAGCACGGACCCTAAGACCTGAAGGCTTATTTACAGTGCTCTTCGAACGCACCTAGTAGGTTTCCAGCAATCATTTGTGCTGTACGTCCTTCGATGTGGTGACGCTCTACCATGTGTACGATCTCACCGTCCTTGAACAAGGCCATAGAAGGCGAAGACGGAGGGAAAGGAAGCATATGTTTTCTTGCTTGCTCTACGGCATCGCGGTCGTTTCCGGCGAATACGGTGATCATGCGATCCGGCTTAATCTCAGATTTTGCAACCGCCATAGCAGCTGGGCGAGCTGAACCTGCGGCACATCCACACACCGAATTTACCACAACGAAAGTGGTTCCTTCAGCGTTGATAGCAGCAGTAACTTCTTCAGGAGTTCTTGTCTCAGTGTAGCCGTTGTTGGCCAATTCTGCGCGCATCGGCGCGATCATATCTTCTGGGTACATATTTGGATGTGTTTATTATAACAAAGTTAGTGTTTCCTAATGGTTTGACCGATTGTACCTTTGCGCCAATTATAAGTTAATCTCATGAGCTCAAAAGTACGCGTAAGATTTGCGCCATCGCCGACGGGACCCCTTCACATCGGTGGGGTGCGCACCGCATTATACAACTACTTATTCGCCAAAAAACACGGCGGAGACTTCCTTTTACGTATCGAAGATACCGACCAAACGCGTTTTGTAGCGGGCGCTGAGAAATACATCATCGAAGCACTCGAATGGTGTGGCATCAGCCCGGACGAAGGTATCGGTGGCGAGGACCGTGGAAATGGACCGTACCGTCAGAGCGAACGCAAGCCGATGTACCGCGAATATGTGGATCAACTTCTTGAAAACGACAAAGCGTACATCGCATTCGATACCGCGGAAGAATTGGACCAGATGCGTCAAATGGCGAAAGAAGCTGGTGCAGCGAATTGGCAATACAACTACATCACTCGCGACAACATGAAAAACTCGCTAACTCTTGCAAAAGAGGAAGTTGAGGCAAAAATTGCAGCGGGTGAACCCTACGTAGTTCGCATGAAACTTCCTCGCGATCACGAAGTTCGCTTCGAAGATACCATTCGCGGTTGGGTGAGTGTGAACACGAATAATATGGACGATAAGGTGCTGTTCAAAGCGGACGCCATGCCGACGTACCACCTCGCTAACATCGTCGACGATCATTTGATGGGCATTACCCACGTGATTCGCGGAGAAGAGTGGTTGCCATCAGCGCCACTTCACGTGATGTTGTATGAAGCATTCGGCTGGGATTGCCCCACCTTTGCACACCTTCCGTTGCTACTTAAACCAGACGGACCAGGTAAGTTAAGCAAGCGCGACGGTGACCGATTAGGCTTCCCCGTGTTCCCGATCGACTGGAAAAACGACGAAACCGGTGAAACCGCTAGCGGATACCGTGAGTTTGGCTTCTACCCAAGTGCCTTTATCAACATGCTTGCGCTTTTGGGATGGAACCCAGGAACAGAGCAGGAGATCTTTGATTTGCAGGGCTTGATCGAGGCGTTCGACCTGTCGAAAGTTTCGAAAAGCGGTGCCAAATTTGACTTTGAAAAAGGCAAGTGGTTCAACCAGCTGTACTTACGTGAGTTGAGCGAAGGGGAATTGGCCACAGCGCTTGAAAACGAGCTTAACAAAGAAGGGTTATCCTATGATCCTCAGCATCTTGGAACGATCGCTTCCATGATGAGCGAACGCGCTACTTTCCCACAAGATTTACTGGCTGAAGGTCGTTTCTTGTTTGAAAGACCGGCTGAATACGACGAAAAAACACGCACGAAAAAGTGGAAAGACGACAGTGCTGCAATGATGCAAGACATCGCAGACCGCTTCGAAGCACTAGATTCATTTGTTGCTGCAGAAATTGAAGCTTCCTTTAAAGGCTATCTCGCCGAGAAAGAATTGGGCTTTGGGAAAGTAGGACCGTCATTCCGCCTTGCCGTTACCGGAAAGGGCATGGGACCTAGCATGTTTGTGATCTGCGAAGTACTCGGAAAGCAAGAAGTACTCGCTCGCATCGAAACGGCCATCAAAACCCTAGGGTAATGAGTAGCGTTTTGCACCAGATCGACGTTCACGGCATCCGTATTTACACCAACCACGGCTGCATGACCGAGGAAGCCGTTATCGGTTCCCACTACGAGGTCAACATCAGTGTTTGGGCCGACCTCAGCGCCTCAGTGCTCTCTGACGACCTCAACGACACGGTCGACTATGTAGCGCTCAACGCCATCGCTAAAGAAGAAATGGCGCAACGTGCTAAACTCCTTGAAGTGGTCGCTCAGCGCATGATCGACCGCATCATGAACGAGCACCCCTCCGTGCAAAAAGCATGGGTCAACGTTGCTAAACTCAACCCTCCTATCAACGGAGATGTAGAGCGCGTTGCCCTGAGTTTCAGCGCCGAACGTTAACTCCTAAATTTCTGAGGGACAAACCAATTTTTTCTGCTATTTTTGCCCCTCAATCAGGTTCCGTGGCCGAGTGGCTAGGCACTGGTCTGCAAAACCAGCTACAGCGGTTCGAGTCCGCTCGGAACCTCAGAATGACAAAAGCCCTTGTACACGGATGTGTACAGGGGTTTTTTAGTTTTTCCTGACACCAAGCGCGCTTGAGTGTTGGGAAAAACTAAAAAACCCCAGTCAGCGCGCAGCGATGACAAGGGCGTTGTTACTGACCTTAGGTGATCCAGCGGTCCGCCCGAACAACGTGAGGGCAATCCGCTAACTACCCCATCAGCACTAAAACAAACAACGAATACACTGCCCCTCTAGCAACGAAGGAAAAACTAAAAAATCCCAGTCAGCGCGCAGCGATGACAAGGTCGTTGTTACTGACCTTAGGTGACCCAGCGGTCCGCCCGAACAACGTGAGGGCAATCCGCTAACAACCCCCTTAAAGCAAATAATCCGTTGTCATCCAAGTGCTCTCGCCAGACGAAATGATATTACGAACCAGATCCTTTTGAGCAGATCCAGTAGCCACCACGGTTCGAATAGAGAACGAGCGTAAAGCATCATGAACACTCAATGTGGCAACGGCACTGTCTTTTCTACCCGTAAAAGGCAAATAGTCCGGCCCGCGCTGACAAGAAGCATTGATGTTTACTCGACAAACTTGGTTCACCATATGGTCTACAGCATAGGCTATTGTGAGCTCATTCTCACTAAAAAGACTGCATTGTTGACCGTAATCCGATTCAGCAATACAAGACATAACTTCTTCGAGATCCTTATACTCCACAATAGGCACTACCGGACCAAACTGTTCTTCGTGGAAGATTTTCATCTCGTTATTTACTGGAAAAAGTACGGCGGGGAAGAATGAAGTGTCAGAAACGCGACCCGCATTTTGATTGATTACCCTAGCACCTTTGGAAAGAGCATCGTCGACAAAAGCCTCCATTTGTGCGACTTTGTTCAACTCAGGCAATGGGGTAAGCGGGCTATCTGTAGCCGGGTGATCCAGAGACAACGCGTCTACAGCCTTGGTAAATTTCTTGGTAAACTCTTCTGAAATCGATTGGTGTACAAAGATCAATTTTAACGCAGTACAACGCTGACCATTATAACTCAAGGCACCATTTACACACTCTTTCACAGCGCTATCGATGTTTGCATCGTCAAACACAATAGCGGGATTCTTTGCCTCTAATCCCAAAATTTGACGCAACCTGTTCGGTTTCGGATGAAGTGCCGCAAGCGCATTCGAACTCTTCGAGTTTCCGATCAAGGCAAGCACATCAACCTCACCTGTTTTCATGATGGGACCAGCTAAAGTTCGGCCACGGCCAAACACAATGTTAACCACTCCAGGAGGGAACGCTTCTTTAAAGGCCTCTAACAAAGGTGTTAGCAGCAAAACCCCGTATTTCGCTGGCTTAAAGACCACTGTATTGCCCATCATAAGAGATGGTATGAGCAAACAGAACGTCTCATTCAAAGGATAGTTATATGGACCCAGGCACAATACAACCCCTAAAGGTCCTCTTCGAATCTGAGAGATGATGCCGTCTTTACTTGCGATATGTGATCCTCTGCGTTGAAGCTCTTTGAACTCTTCGATTGTATCGTTTATATAGTCCACAGTACGGTCGAATTCCTTGAAGGCCGCGGATGCATTCTTTGCAATTTCCCACATGAGCATAGTACTGACCTCTTCGCGCTTGGTCTTCATGATTTCAACGAATTTTTCCATCGCTGCAATACGAGCATCTGCACTTGCTGTGGGCCATTCGCCACGGCCATTATTGTACGCTTTTTTAGCCGCATCAAGAGCTTTTAAACCCGTGATTTCATCTAATGTAGGTGAAGATCCTAGGTATACTCTGCTTGAGGTTCCATCTTCATTTTTTGTCTCAATCGGACTGTATACTTTCTCCGATTCTCCAGTCCATTTATGTGTTGCTCCATCAATCAAATACTCCTGCCAATGTATCGGTTGTGGTGGTGAAAACGTTGCTGGGTTAAAATCTATTTTTGAGCTTTTCATATTGTTAATCAATTGGTTATGTTCTTTTATTCAACTTAAATTCTTTGCGGTTTGTTCTAAATCTCAACCTCAAGTTCATAAACCAGCGACGCATTATTAGTGATTTATGTTACGGCCCTGCTTTTGTAACTTGCGAAAAAACCTATCACACGTATGACCTTATATCCTATCCATACTGGTAATTTCAAGCTTGATGGAGGCGCCATGTTCGGCGTGGTCCCAAAGGGCCTTTGGGAACGCACGAATCCTGCTGACGAGAAAAATTTATGTACTTGGGCGATGCGCTCGTTGCTGATCCAAGAAGGGGACCGACTGATCTTAATTGACACCGGGATAGGTGACAAACAAAACGAGAAATTCTTCAGCCATTATTACCTCCACGGAGACCA
>CATITW010000067.1 GCA_949547975.1 Cryomorphaceae bacterium
AGATTCTAGACAGCTGTATGGCAGAGTATAGTGTCGATGGTGGTGCAACTTGGACGACACCTGAAAAGGTAGTATTCAACCCACCTTTGATTCCACGTAGGGGTGCATGGTACGAATTTGATGCGCCATGGGTGAATCCATCGAGCGGTGTTTCAAATGTATGTGTACGTACATCGTTGCCAGACAGCAAGCCGGATAACTTAACTTCTGACGATCAAATCTGTGCTGATATCACAGTATTGGATAAAATTGATATGTCTACTGACAGCTCATACTGTAATGACTTTGACGATCCAGCCGTAGATCCTTGGCTAACGTTAAATGCCTTTGTCAAGGACGGTACTACACTTTGGGAAGTTGGTACACCAAATAACGCACCGCTGATCAGTACAAACTCTGGTTCTAACGCGTGGGTGACGGATCTTGACTCTAACTACAAGAAACGTGATTCATCAGCGCTCTATACGCCAGTATTTGCGATCGATTCAGGTGAGGTATACTCGTACGAGTTTATGCATGCCTTCTCTACAGAGATTTATCACGATGGTGGTACAGTAGATGTAACCTTTGATGGTGGTATCACTTGGCATACTGTAGGTACCAATTTGTTTGGTGCCACTTGGTTCAACACCAGCTTTGTAACATCTCTTGATGTTTACAAACCAGGATGGACCGGTTTGAGTAACGGATGGGTACAGGCAAAAATCAATATGAGTGTAGATACCGCTCGTAATGCAGTATTCCGCTTTAGATTTGGTTCTGATGAGACCATCAACAAAGCCGGTTGGGCGATTGACGATTTCTGTTTCTACGTAACAGATGATCCAGGAAGAGTCTACGTTGTCGGTGAGGAAGAGCTCGAGCGCCACATTGGTGTTGGAAACATCCACCCGAACCCAACCACAGGATATGCACAACTGCCGATTTCGTTCCAGCAAGAAGCTGATGTAACGATCTCCATTAGAAACACGCAAGGTCAGCTTATGATGACCCAATCTGTTCATGGCGATGAAGGCATTAACACCTTCCCTATTGAAACTTCAGGTTGGGCTGCAGGTATGTACCTTGTTGAAACAGTTACTCCTTTCGGAACAGACGTACAACGATTGATCGTAGAGTAACGATAGGAACACAACACTTTTTTTTCACCCTCGCCTTCTTCCTAGGAAGTGGCGGGGGTGTTTTTTTTATGAAGTAGTGCAGCGACTAACGATAGATCTTTCGTTCGTTCAAGTAACGCGTCCACTTGCGTTGGTTGACCAAGTGACCGGCATAGTTCTTTGCAAAGGCATGGTAACCGGGTTGGTCGGGGTTTGCACACATGAACAGGTATTCGTGTTCTGGTGCGTTTAAAACAGCGAGAAGCGCCGCCTTCTCAGGTACGCAAATAGGTCCTGGCGGCAAGCCCTTCACATAGTAGGTATTGTATGGATCTTCAATGCTCAAATCCTTCTTAAGGACACGACGTACTGTAGTACCGGGATTTGCACGTTTTATAGCGTAAATGACTGTAGGATCCGCCTGAAGCTTCATACCCTTCTCTAATCGATTTAAATACAAACGTGCCACACGTGGGCGGTCGTCGGCCTTACTGCTCTCTTTCATGACAATGGAAGCCAATGTACTTGCTTCAGCCGGTGTGAGACCTAAAGCCGCCGCTTGAGCTATACGATCTTCCGACCAAAAGCGCACGGTATTCTGATACAGCTTTTCAGCTATAGTGGCAGCCGATGCGTTCCAATATACTTCGTAAGTATCTGGCAAGTATGCGCCAAAGGCAGATGCCCCTTCCCAACCTACACGAGTTTCTTGAAAGGCCTTCAAGAGATTCAGGCTATCCGTCATGAGTTGCGACGCTAGTTGACCGGCTAAATCCTCTAGGTTTTCTGCAGAGTTGAATTGGATGCGAACAGGTTCTTGAAATCCTGCCATTAACGTATTGACAATGCCGTTCGAACTTTGGCCTGCGTTAAGTACATAATGTCCCGGCTTAGGTGTGGTCAAGCCTTTTTTATTTGCCAGCAACAAAAAGCCTTCCGGCGCCAACAGTACATCATCCTCAACAAACTGCGCATATACGTCATCTATGGTCG
>CATITW010000068.1 GCA_949547975.1 Cryomorphaceae bacterium
CGCCTGTTTTCTTCAACCAAACTGAAGTCCAGCGCGCCCCTGAAGCCGTTCAGATTGAACTTTCCGCCATCGAAGCCGATTTCAAGGAAGTCTTCGAACAAAAGAAAACCACGCTCTTAGCAGCTGACTGGTCTGCAGCCCACGAACTGTCCGACCAGCAAGAAGCCTTACGCGCCTCTTACATGGAACTCTTGGATGCATCCGTGCCCAATTTTCAGCCGAAAGACACCGACTATGTATTCATCACGTTCGTCCTCAACTACCTCCCTAAAGGCCTAGTCGGGCTGCTACTTGCCGTCATTATTAGCGCGGCAATGTCCTCTACGGCAGGTGAGGTGAGTGCACTAGCCACGACCACCTACATCGACTATTACCGGGTCTTCCGTGGCGATGCAGCGCACAACGAAAAGCGTGTCATCCGCTCGTTAACCGCCCTGTGGGGAGTGGCCGCAATATTCGTCGCTCTGGCCGCACCGCTCTACGAAAACCTCATTCAGCTGGTCAACGTACTTGGTAGCCTGTTTTACGGTACGATCTTAGGGATTTTCTTGATCGGTTTGTTTATCAAACACGTACGAGCACGTGCCTTATTTATCGCTGCCATTACAGGTCAAATCACGGTGCTAGCTTTCCACACCCTCACGGTTTTCGAGGTGGTTTCGTTAGGCTTTTTGTGGTACAATGTGATCGGTAGTGTGACGGTACTTGCTGTGGCGCTCACCGTGCAGCGCTTCACGAAAATGACGCACACGTAGCAGTCGAGTCTATTTCACCCGTTCCTTCATCCGCTCGACCATCTCAAACACTGCCGGACAATGCCGAATGTTGGTCTCTGTCAGCGGTAGAATTTTCTTCATGTTGTGGTGATCCGTGTGCGGATAGCTGCGGCACGCTTTCGGCGCATATTCGTAGATCGTACACTTGTTCGTGGCCAATTCTAAAAACGGACACGGCAAACTTTTCATCACCCAATCCCCATCTTCATCCACGCGCAAATACTGCCGTTCAAAATCGGCGGGTTTCATGCCTTGCTTCTTACTAATTCTACCAATATCACTCTTGGTAAGCAAGGGCCCCGTAGCTCGACAACAACGCGCACATTTCAAGCAGTCGGTCTCAGCGAACACTTCTTCGTGCTGCTCGTGAAACAGCGCATTGAGTTCTTTTGGCTCCTTACGGGAGAGCTGAGTGAAAAATTTCTTATTCTCTTTCCGCTTCGATCTCGAAGTTTCCTTGAAATCGGGTAAAAGCTTTTTGAGGTAGTTACTCATGCATCGCAGCGACTAATGTTTGCAGCGTTTCACGCGTTTCATGCACGTAGGCGTCGTACTCTTTCGTACTTGGTCCATAAAAACCGGTGTGGATCTTCACCACATTCCCCGTATGGTCCAGCAGGATAGAAGTAGGGTAGCTTCGGATTTTCTCCAGCGGCAACACTGCATTGCGGTCTTGTTTAGGGTCGTACGTCGCAATCACCATTGGGAACGAAGTCCCTAGATCGCGCTCCATTTTCTGCACAGCAGCTGTAGCTTTTTCAAGCGTTCCGCTGTATTCGTAGCTCAAACCATATACATCTATATCCCCCTCAAATTCTCGGTAGAACAGGTCCAAAACTCGGCCTTCGTCCATACAGTTAGGACACCACGAGCCTTGAATGGCCAGGATGGTCGGTTTTGTGATGGTGCGGCTGTCGAAATGTACTGTATCCCCTTCGAGTCCAGGCAAGTGCCATTCGATGTGGGTGTAGTCCTCACGTAAGCGAGACATCTCTTCCGGGTTTTCTAGCGTCGCATCTTCGTCCACTACGCCTTCGAAGCTGTAATAGCCGGTTTTACCTGACCAAACGTTCCCAGCGATACGATCTTCCTGAACAGACGCTACGATGCGGTAGATGAATCTCCCATCAAATCCTTGCAGCGTGAAGCCTTCAGCGGTCTCCCAGCCGGTTAAAAACCTGCTATCCCCGGTCGAGGTGGCAATGGTTCCCGTCAAGACGCCATCGTTCTTAGATAGTTGCAGTAGGGCTGGGCGGGTTGCCCCGTCATTGTAGGTGCGCGTTATGCGGTATTGTCCGGGCCATTCGCTTTGTGCTTTTGTGTAGCTGAGCACGCCAGGAGTGATCGACAACGGCAAGGTATATCCTTCCACGTCTGTGCGGTAGTATTGTCCAAAGTATCCCGAATCCGTCTCGATCAACCAGAGGTCTGATGCGAAAACAGGAAAAGTACCTCGTAACGTATCTGTGCCGTGCAACGCAACTGTCACGGTCTCCTCAGGTCCGTTCGTGATAAATAGGGTGTCTCCTCTGAGGTAGGCAGGAAAGCCTACAGTTGTGGAGTCGTTCAGTGTGATGGCACCTACTAAAGAGGTCGCTGGAGGAGGCGGTGGTGGTACACTGTGCTGCTCCTCAGAGTTTGTACAAGAAAAAAGGGCCATCGAAATGGCCCCTATAAGTATGCTGTGTTTCATTCGATTACAGGTCTAATTCCTGGATAAAGGTATCAATCTTCGCTTCTAATTCCGCTTTTGTTGCGGCATGACTCTCTCCGGTAGTGGTGCGAACAGAGAAGTAGAATTTGATTTTCGGCTCAGTTCCCGAAGGACGCGCGCTAACTTTATCGCCAGCAGCGGTGATGAATTGTAGAACGTTTGAGCTCGGTAAACCAGTACTTTTTACATTCCCCGTGGCCAATTCTTTTTCCTCCGATACCGCATGGTCGATCGCTACAGTCACCGGCGAACCTGCGAGTGATTTCGGCGGGTCGTTGCGTAAAGCAGTCATCATATCCGCAATCTCTTGCGCGCCACTGCGGCCTTTCTTTGTAATAGATATCAGGCGTTCCTGGTACTGACCAAACTCGCGGTGAATCGCCTCTAACTGTTGCAACACGGTGCGCCCTTGCGCTTTTGCACGAGCGGCCATTTCCGCAATCATAACCGCGGAAGCCACGGCATCTTTATCACGAACAGCATCGCCGATCAGGTAGCCGTAGGACTCTTCGCCACCCACTAAGAATTGTTCCTCAGGGTTTTTTTTAATGATATCAGCGATCCATTTGAACCCTGTTAAACAGCGGTAGCACGGTACGCCGTACGCCTTAGAAATGTCAGCGATCAGATCTGTAGTAACTACCGTTACCGCGGTAAACCCGTTCGCAGGCAACGTTCCGTTGTTCTGGTAGGCATCTAAAATGTAATGCACGAGCAATGCTGCGGTATCGTTCCCGTTGAGTAGTTGCATCTTACCTGTTCCATCATTCACCGCAATCCCAACGCGATCTGTATCTGGATCACATCCGATCACCAGATCCGCATTGGTTGCCTCGGCTTGAGAAACGGCCATAGCAAGAGCAGCGCTTTCTTCTGGATTTGGACTGTCCACGGTAGGGAAGTTTCCATCCGGAGTACTTTGCGCTTCGACCAATTGAACATTCGTGTACCCCGCTTTCTTTAGCGCTGGCGGTACACTCACAATAGAAGTTCCGTGCAACGCTGTAAAGACGATGTCAAGCTCTGTTTTACCAGCATTGCTGAGGCTAAGTCCAGCCACCATGTCGGTGTATTTCTCATCGATCTCGGCACCTACCGTTTGAATCAAATCTTCGTTCGCATCCCAGCGAATGTCTTCAAAACCGGTCGCGCGCACCTTGTCGATGACTGCACTGTCGTGAGGAGGCACCAGCTGTCCACCGTCGTTCCAGTACACTTTATATCCGTTGTATTCTTTTGGGTTATGTGATGCTGTAAGTACGATACCGAAATCACAGCCCAGTTCACGTACCGCGAAGCTCAACTCTGGAGTAGGGCGCAATTCTTCAAACAAGTAGGTATGTACGCCATTTGCACTCAGCACTTCTGCCACTTTACGCGCAAATTCTTTAGAGTTGTTTCTACTGTCAAAAGCAATGGCAGCTTTCAACGATTTCCCGTTAAAAAACTCTCCGGCATACGCTGCTAGACCTTGCGTCGCTAAGCCCAGTGTGTACGGGTTGATTCTATTCGTACCTACACCCATAATGCCTCGCATACCACCCGTACCGAAATCAAGATCCTTGTAGAAAGGTTCGATCAGTGCGTCGCCACCAGCGTCGAGAAGTGCTTGGGCTTCTGCGCGCGTGTCTGCGTCAAAAAGTTCTGAGGTCCACAATGTGGCGTTTTGAGTAGCAATGGAAAGTACGTCCGCGCTCATAGTTTGATGTGATTTTCGTGAAAAGTAAAAGTACACAAAAGGGGGCCGAAGCCCCCTTTGAATTCCACTTGAAGTGAAAAATTTAATCCACAATTAACTAAAAGGATTACTCCTCCTCGAGCATGGCGTACGAGCGGCTGATAAAGGCCGTGAGCTCTTCACCGTGCAACAGATTTTGCTGGAGTTTTGCGAGATCTAATGCCTGGTTGACGGCTTCGCTACGCGCGCCTTCGTCGTCCGTGTCTAAGATTTTACTTGCCAGCTTGTGGTTGGCATTGACTACGAGGTCGTACATCTCTGGGAAATCGCCCATGCCCATCATACCACCGCCACCGGTCATCTGCATCTCTTTCATGCGACGCATAAATTCAGGTACAGTGATCATCAGAGGAGCTTCGGTAGAATCCATGTCCTCGAGTTTCAAAGTGAACTTTTCCTTAGGTACGATGCTCTCTAAACGTGTTTTGAGCTCTTCTTTTTGCTTGTCACTCAGTTTCGCAACGCGCGTCTCGTCTTTCTTGATCAGGTTGTCGATCAGGTCAGAATCCACACGGGCAAACGTGGTGTTCTCGTGCTCTTGCTCGAGTTTTTGGAGCAAGTGACTAGTCAGCGGAGAGTCTAAGAGCAGTACGCTGTAGCCTTTTGTTTTTGCCTGCTGAATGTAGCTGTGTTGTGCGTTCTTGTTCGAAGCGTACAATACGACAGTTTTCTTGTCTTTGTCCGTCTGGTTCTCTTTGATCGTCTCGAGGTAGGCCTCAAACGTGTGCAAGCCACCGTCGGTATCTTCATACATCGCGAATTTTTTCGCCTTGTCGAAGAATTTATCCTCGGTGAGCATACCGTATTCGATGATGATCTTCATGTCGTTCCACTTCGATTCGAAGTCTTCGCGGTCTTTGCGGAACATTTCGTCGAGCTTGTCAGCGACTTTCTTGGTGATGTGCGAAGAGATTTTCTTCACGTTACCGTCGGCTTGCAAGTACGAACGGCTCACGTTTAGCGGGATGTCTGGAGAGTCGATCACACCGTGGAGTAGGGTGAGGAAGTCAGGGACGATCCCTTCTACGCTGTCGGTAACGAATACTTGTTTTTGGAACAGCTGAATTTTATTGCGCTGCGGCTCTACGTTCGGCTTGATCTTCGGGAAGTACAAGACCCCTGTGAGGTTGAACGGGAAGTCTACATTCAGGTGAATGTTGAAGAGCGGCTCATCGAAGCTTCCAGGGTAGAGTTCACGGTAGAAGTTCTTGTAGTCTTCGTCCGAGAGGTCTGCAGGGCGTTGTACCCACGCTGGGTTCGGGTTGTTGACCACGTTAGGGACTTTGCGCGTTTCCCATTTTGCGTCTTCTCCTTCTGCGGCTGCATTGTAGCTTTCGTCTTTCTCTCCGAATTGGATTGAAATAGGCATGAATTTCGCGTATTTACTCAACAATTCGTTGATTTTCGCGTCCTCCAAGAAGTCTTCACTATCGTCGGCGATGTGCAGTTTGATCTCCGTTCCACGATCTTCTTTATCGATGGTGTTCAATTCAAACTCCGGGTTCCCTTCACAAATCCACTGTACCGCTGCTGCGTCTTTGTGAGATTTCGTGATGATTTCGACTTTTTTCGCCACCATGAAAGCGGAGTAGAACCCGAGACCGAAGTGTCCGATCAGATCAGCGCCTTCCATCTTGCCTTCGTATTCTTTTACGAATTCCTCGGCACCAGAAAAGGCCACTTGGTTGATGTATTTATCGATCTCCTCAGCCGTCATACCGATACCACGGTCGATGATGCTTAAGGTCTTCGCCTTCTTGTCAAGCTTGATGTGAATGGTTAGATCGCCTAACTCGCCTTTGGCCTCGCCAAGGTTTGTAAGGGTCTTTAATTTTTGAGTAGCATCCACGGCGTTTGAAACGAGCTCGCGAAGGAAAATTTCATGGTCGCTGTACAAGAACTTCTTGATGATCGGAAAGATGTTCTGAGCGGTTACATTGATAGATCCTTTAGACATTGTTTACTGTTTTTGTTTGCACCGATAATCCCAACGATTGTGCCAAATGTAAAATTGGCGGCAAAGGCTGACAAGCTGTCTTATTCTATGCCAATTTTGCCTTAACTTGCCCTCAACACAATACAAAATACCCATGTTTACTGCAAAAATTTCAGGTGTCGGGCATTACGTCCCCGACCATATTGTCACCAATACAGACCTCAGCCAACTGATGGATACCAACGATGAATGGATCACCGAACGCACCGGTATCCGTGAACGTCGCTGGGTAGAAAAGGGCGATGGGAACACCGCTGCCACCATGGGCATCAAAGCCGCTCGCAAGGCCCTGGCAAATGCCGGGATCCAAGCATCGGACATCGATCATATTGTCTTCGCCACCATCAGCCCAGATTACTATTTCCCGGGCTGTGGGGTGCAGGTGCAAGAGGCGCTCGACATTCACACGGCAGGAGCCACGGATGTGCGCAATGCGTGTTCTGGATTCATCTACGCGATGAGTGTAGCGACTGCGTTTGTGCAAAGCGGTATGCACGAGAATGTGCTGGTGGTGGCTTCCGAGCTGCAAAGTCCGTTTCTCGATAAAACGACACGTGGCCGAGGGGTGAGCGTGATTTTTGGCGACGGTGCTGGCGCTGCGGTGGTGAGCCGTGGGACGGAATTGGACCGTGGTATTATGAGCTGTCACACGCATAGTCAAGGAAAATATAAAGAAGAGCTGACGATGAAGGGTTTTGGGACCCAGCATTGGCTAGATGAATACGACGCAGAGGGATTGAAGCCGGAGATTCACTTCCCGCAAATGAATGGAAATTTCGTCTTTAAAAATGCAGTAGTGCGTTTTGGCGAGGTGATTGGTGAGGCGCTTGCTGCGAACCAGATGACACCGGATCAGATCGATTGTTTGATCCCGCATCAGGCCAATTTGCGCATTGCACAGTTCATTCAAAAGCGGATGAAATTGCGCGACGATCAGGTGTTCAATAACATCCAGAAGTACGGCAATACCACTGGGGCTTCCATCGCTATTGCCCTCAGTGAAGCTGTGGAAACTGGAGCCGTAAAGCGCGGAGATGTACTGTGTCTAGCCGCGTTTGGAGCGGGATTCACTTGGGGGTCAATTTTGCTCGAGTACTAGCGTGAAAAAATTTAGCGCATAAAAAAAGGCGGCCACGGGCCGCCTTTTTTATGTCCAAATGCTTCTTTGCAACAGGCTATTCCAAGATCAGCTCAAGGGAACGGCTGAGTCCAAAGACGCCATAGCCGCCGTCCACGTTGCTGTAGATGACTACGGGTTCAGCGAACGGATTGTTTTGCGCGTTTTGGTAAGTGCTGATGCTGCGGTAATAGTTGTGGGCAGCCTCCGAAAGTGATTTTACCGTGAGGCGGTATTCGTACTCTTCACCGGCGAGGAATACAGGAGCGGCCAGGTTGAGCGCGAGGTCCGCGTCGATCCCGTTTTCAGAGATCAGCAATCCTTCTCCAGTGAGCTGGGTGGTGCGCTGATCGTCCGTATAGAGATCGATGGGGTACCAGGAGGTGTCTCCGACGGCATTGAAGTCGGTGAATCGGATCGAGGCCACTAGGACGTAGTGCTGGTTGACCCCAGCGATGTCTTCGAGGGTGATTAAAATTTCGTCGGCCGGGGATTGGAAGACTTGAGTCGCACCCTTGTTGAGTTCTACTCCGGAAATGAGGGGGCGAGGAGGGAATTGGTCCGTAGCGGTAATGGGATCAAAATTTGTGTGTAACACCTCGAAAGTGTAGGTGCCTGCATCGGCGCCCAGCGTGTCATTCAGAGGCAGTGCATAGTAGCCTGACTGCGGGTCTTGCGTGTTCCAAGTGTGCTGCAGCACGTTGTCCTTGTACATGTTTATGGTCGCATCCTCCAGCAGTTCAGAAGCGTTCGTATCGAGCAGACCACGCGTCTGGCTGATCACTGCATAGAGCGTAGAATCCAGGTTGTCTGCGAACAGCGTTCCGACCATTACCGGGGTGTGTTCAGGCAAATCAATATCGCGAACCACACCTTCTGTAAGGTTGTCACAAGAGGAGATAATCGCGGCGAGTAGGACAATGAATAAGATCTTTTTCATGGCTTAGAATTTAATGCGGTAAGCGATCGATGGAATGATCGGGAAGAGGCCGTATTCGCGAAGCTGAGGATTACCGTCTCTGTCCTGAGTCGTCTCCATAAAGAACGGGTTGAGGTTGTTGTAGGCATTGTAGGCACTGATCGTCCACCAGCGCTCGTAGGTTTTGCGCTTTTTACGGAAGCTCAAACTCAAATCTAGGCGGTGGTACGGGCTGTAGCGGTACGAATTGCGGTCCGTAGCACGCTCTACAGTAAGCTGGCGGTAGTTCCACCAAGAGAGCTCCTCAGGAAGTCCCGCGATGTAGCTGAACTCTGGAAGGGTCACAGCGCGCCCTGTTCCATAGACCCAAGCGGCAGAAAAGTTGATGTTCTCGGTAAGTTCATGGTTCATGACCACTGAAATATCGTGTCTGCGGTCGTAGGTAAAGAAGTAGCGCTCGCCGCCGTTAATCTCGTCAAACTGGCGGTAGCTCCAGCTGAGCGTGTAGCCGATCCACCCGTTCGTTTTACCGGCCTTCTTTTGGGCAAAGAATTCCATTCCGTAGCTCGTTCCTTGGCCTTGGGTGACCTTGTCTTCCCACGACTCGTCATCGACGCTGAACAGGAAGGAGGCGCCTTCACGGTAAGAGACGAGGTTTTGCATGTCCTTGTAATAGCCCTCGATACTGAATTCGTAAGGGCCGATGTTTTTAGCCAAACCTGCGGCGTACTGCTGTGAGGTTTGTGGTTTGAGATTCGCTGTGGATGGGACCCAGAGATCGGTGGGTAAGCCCAGTCCTTCGTTCGTTAACAGGTTGACCGTCTGCATCATGTCCGCGTAGGAGGCCTTCAGGGCGATGTCTCCGGGCAAGCTGTAGTTCATTCCGATGCGGGGTTGCAAGCGGGAGTACGTGGTGTTTTCCACGAAGAGGGTGTTCAGGTGCAATCCATAGCCAATTTTGAAATTCTCATTCACGTTCCATTCATCCTCAACATACGCAAAGGCTTCGTTGGAGAAAATTTCCGCACCACCTATGGTCGTGTCGAGGTTAAATCCGGACTGTTGAAATTCAAAATTGGTCGCCCCGGGAGAAAATTTATGGTTCGTCCACCCACCGCCGTAACGGATGTAATGTTGCGGGTTCGGCACAAAATCAAAGTCGATGCGAGCGCCGTAGTCTTCGATTCCGGAAAAGTACAACCCTGCGAAGCGCGATTCCTCGGTGCCGGCTGTATCTGGGTAGTTCGGGAGGTAGCGTTCTTCTTGAGAAATACGCGTGTTGAAATTGTACACCGAACGGGTCGCAGTTACATTAGAAAAAAGCTTTGGCGACCACTGGTGGTTCCAGCGTGCGGCCGTTATTGAGTTTCTCCAATCGAGCCCAAAGCCAAATTCTGCCTGGTAGTCGTCGAAATCGTCGCGGCCCTTGGTTCCAAAATCGTCTTTGCCTTGAAAGTGGGAGAGGTACACGCGGTCTTTCTC
>CATITW010000069.1 GCA_949547975.1 Cryomorphaceae bacterium
AGCGGACCTAAGGAAGCACTTTCGTCTCCCAAGCGGCATGAATGCCAAAGGTAGATTGCGCCAATTCCAAAAAGCTCTCCGTCTTATCGCTCAAGAAATAGGCGACTTCTCCACGGGTTTCTTCAGTGCCTACCGACGCATCGTTAGCCCAAAGTGCCGCTACTTTTTCAGCGACAATCGCCGGAGCGTCGACCCATTGCACCTCTTCCTTAAGTTCCCGTACGAGTGATTTTAAGAGCGGATAATGCGTACATCCCGGTACGAGGGCCTGCACTCCATGAAGACGTTCGTGGGAGAGGTAGTGGCTCAATACACTGCGATCGATTCCCGTTCCTAAGAAACCATCTTCGATCAGCGGCACCAGTAGCGGGGTCGATAAACTTTCTAAACGCAATGCCGGATTCAAAGCATGCAAACGCTCCGGATAAGCACCACTTCGCACTGTAGCGCGCGTGCCCAAAAGTCCGATGTGCTGGTGTGTTCCCTTCGCTAAAGATTCCACGACGGGATCTATAACATTCACAAAGCGCAATTCCGGGAAGGCCTCCTCAAGCGCTGTACCTGCCGCCGCACTTGCGCTGTTGCACGCAATGACGATGAGCTCGCATCCCTGCTCTTTCAAGAAGGTCACAATACGCATGCTGTAGCCGATGATCGCGTCAGCACTCTTATCTCCGTACGGTAAATGCAGGGTGTCTCCGTAATAGATTTTCGAAACGTTTGGCAGCACCTTTCCTAGCGCATCGAGCACCGTCAGGCCACCAAGCCCAGAGTCAAACAAACCTATTTTACCCGCCTTTTCCATAGGGACCTAAATTACCAAAATAAAGTGCAGAAAAAACCCCGTTAAGCGCTGCCTAACGGGGTTCCATTTAATGGTATCGTACGCGATTATTGGATGCCCAATTCCGCTTTTACCAAAGGCATGATGTCATCACCACCTTCTAGGTAAATTACATTTCCTTTTGAAGCAGATGCGTCCAAGATGTACGTAAACCCGTTCGCCTTTGCTACCTTGTTTACTGCTTCTTGTGCTTTTTCGATGATCGGCATCATCAAATCACGCTGCTTTACTTGCAAGTCTTGCTGTGCACTCTGGTTGAACTGCATGATGCGCTGTCCCATCGCTTCAAGCTCTTCTTGCTCTTTCTGCAAACGAAGTTGCGTCCAAGTGTCTGCGTTCGCTTGAGCGTTCTGCATCTTCGTCATGTACTCTTGTTGCATCGCCGTAGCGTCACCTTCGAGCTGTGCTGCGTAGGTTTGGATGTCGCCTTCTGCCGCCTTAGTTTCTGGCATAACAGATAGCAATTCATCTACGTTGATGTGACCAATTTTTTGCTGTGCAACTGCTGTTGATGCAAACCCTAAGGTCAGGGCGATTGCGAGTAATACTCTTTTCATTTTCGGTTGTTTTTATCGCTTTAAACTATTTAATACTTCATCACTGTAATCCTTGTCCTTATCGACAAAGAGCACTCCACTGTTGGCACTTTTATCCAAAACCAATTCCAGTTTACGCTTGCGCGCAACGGCCTGAACCGCACCGAACACTTTGTCTTGAATAGGTTGCACCAGCTGAGCGCGCTTGTTAAAGAGCTCGCCTTCTGGTCCGAAGTATTGTTGCTGCAAAGAAATGATCTCTGCTTGCTTTGCCGTAATGGCTTGCTGTCTTTTTTCCAATTTCTCTGGTGAAAGTAAAATCCGTTCCGCGTCAAGCGCGTCCTTCAAACTTTCCAATTCACTTTGAGAAGCACTTACCTCACCCGCCCACTGCTCACTGAGCTTGTTGAGCTGTGATTGTGCCTGAGCATATTCGGGCATACTACGCAAGATGTATTCTGTATCGACCACACCGTACCGCTGCGCAAAAAGTGCACTAGAGAGTAATAAGGCGAAAACGATTGAGGTCCAACGTAGCATGGCGGCGAAGGTAAAATATTTTTAGAATTGTTGACCGATGATAAAGTGCGTCTGCCATCCGCTTGCTGCGGCGCCGTTTGGCTCTGGATCGAACCCATAGGCAACATCCACCCCCATCAAACCGAACATCGGCATGTAGATACGTAGACCTGCTCCGGCACTTCTCTTTAGACTAAACGCGCGGTAATCCCAAAAATTGTCATAGTTGTTTCCACCTTCCATAAAGAGCAACGGGAACACCTGTGCACTCGGAGTGTTGGCGATGATGTAGCGTGCCTCGAGAATGTATTTGTTGTAGAGTGCACCACCTCCTGCTGGAGTGATGGAGTTGTTTTGATATCCGCGCAGTCCGATGATTTCGCGACCGTCGATGACAAAATTGGTCAAGCCATCTCCACCTACGTAAAAACGTTCGAACGGCGGCAGACCTAAGTCCTTGTTGTAGCTTCCTAGGTATCCGAATTCCCCGTGTGTACGGATGACAAATTTCGAGGTGATCGGTGCGAACCAGTCGGCTTTCAGCTTCCATTTGTGGTATTCAACGAGCTTAAAACGCTCTTCTGAAGACAATTCTTTGTAGTCGATATCGTCACGAAGTAAACTAAACGGCGGGGTAAGCTCAGCGCTGAAGCTGATCTGTGAACCGCGTGTCGGGAAGATCGGCACATCCGTGTTGTTACGCCCTAAGGTAAACTGATAGTTCACGTTGTTGGAAATGCCTTTGGTGTAATCCAAGAAACCCGTTGGGAAATTGTCCAGGTTGAACCTTCTAAACTCTAGACCTTGATATAGAGTAAAGTAATCGTCCGGCCACTTCAAACGTTGTCCTAATCCGAAGTTAATACCTGTGATCAGCAAACTCTGACGGTTCGGATTCGAGCGCTCAACTCCGTTCGTTTGAACGTTGTGGTACACAGTGGCCGTAAAACTGTTCGGCTTGCGACCGCCCAACCAAGGCTCGGTAAATGAAGGGTTGTAGCTCTGGAAAAACAAACCGTTCGACTGTGCACGAATATTGATCGTCTGACCATCACCCGTAGGCAAAGGCTGCCAAGCGCGCTTGTTTCCGATGTTCTTTGCAGAGAAGTTGTTAAAGTTCAGACCTAAGGTACCAACCACACGGCCGGCTCCCCAACCCCCTTGCAATTCAAGCTGGGAGGTAGAACGTTCTACGACGGTGTATTCCAAATCTACGGTTCCCGTTTGTGGATCAGGCACTGGATTCACACCGATCTGCGTTTGATCGAAATAACCGAGCTGCGAAAGCTCACGAATCGTACGCTGGATCATCGCTTTAGAGAACAGGTCACCAGGTTTTGTACGGACTTCACG
>CATITW010000070.1 GCA_949547975.1 Cryomorphaceae bacterium
ACCTCGTTCATCTTAAATTAACATTTAGGTAAAAATACCGATACACTTCTTGTTTTAACAGTCTCATCTAAGACTTTGACTGCTGCGCTCTCAAAATGGAAATTCCGGTAGGACTTTCTACGATGTTGACGACATCGTTTGGCGCACCTGCGAAAAGTAATTGACCGCCATTTTCACCTCCTTCGGGACCTATTTCGATCAGGTGATCCGCACGGTTGATGACATCGAGATCGTGCTCGATCACCAGCACTGAATGTCCCATGTCCACCAAGGCGTTAAGTGCATCCAAAAGTTTGCGTACATCGTCGAAGTGCAAGCCCGTGGTAGGTTCGTCAAACAAGAATAAGGTCTTGCCCGCTTTGTCCCCTTTCGATAAGAAAAAGGCCAATTTTACGCGCTGCGCCTCACCCCCAGAAAGGGTAGAGGAGCTCTGACCTACAGCTGCGTACCCGAGTCCTACATCCTGCAAGGGCTGTAGCTTTGTATGTATTTTTTTCTGCTTATGTGCTTTGAAAAATTCGATGGCTTCGTCGATGGTACTCTCCAAAATGTCGGCGATGTTTTTCTCGCCAAATTTGACTTCGAGAATCTCCGGCTTGAATCGCTTACCGCCGCACTCCTCGCACGGCAGATGCACGTCCGCCATGAACTGCATTTCGATGGTGACCTCTCCTTCGCCTTTACACGTGTCACAGCGTCCGCCGTCCGTATTAAAACTGAAATGCTTTGCCTTGTATCCGCGAATCTTCGAAAGTTCTGTACTTGCAAAGAGGTTGCGAATATCGTCGTAGGCTTTGAGGTAAGTGACCGGATTCGAGCGGGACGATTTACCGATCGGATTTTGATCCACCATCTCCACATGTGTGATCTGGTCGATGTCACCGCTCATGCCCTTGTGCAATCCTGGTCGTTCACCGACTTGCTCTAAGCGCTTTTTAAGGGCAGGGTAGAGGATTTTTTTGATGAGCGTACTCTTTCCGGATCCACTGACGCCTGCTACGACACTCAAGACGCCGAGCGGGATCTCTACATCAAACCCTTTGAGGTTGTGCTGACGCACACCTTCTAAAACGATATGACCCGTTGGTTTGCGTAAGGCGTCCCTTGTGGGGATGCTCAGGGGGCCGTTGAGGTATTTCGAGGTCAGTGAGTTCGGATTCAGCAGTACGTCCTTAGGTAGTCCGCTGGCCATGATTTCACCCCCTAAATTACCTGCCGCTGGGCCGATATCGATCAGGTAGTCCGCGGCGTGCATGAAAGCCTCTTCGTGCTCTACTACGACTACGGTGTTGCCTTTGTCGCGTAATGCTTTGATTACACGGATCAGCTGGTGCGCATCTTGTGGATGCAGACCGATGCTCGGTTCATCTAGTATATACAGCGATCCGACCAATGCCGAACCAAGCGAGGTCGCTAGTTGAATGCGCTGGCTCTCTCCACCACTTAAGGTGCTGCTGACGCGGTTGATCGTCAGGTAGGAGAGACCTACGTTCACTAAGAATTCTATACGGGTGGTGATTTCGGTGAGCAGGCGTTTGGCGATGTCCTGATCGCGCTCACTCAACGTTAATTCCGCGAAGAAGGTCTGCAGCTTGGACAGTGGCAGCTCCACAAGCTCGTGGAGTGCTACGCCACCCACTTTCACGTAAGCGGCCTCTGGTTTGAGTCGTTTTCCACCACAGGTGCCACATTTGGTACGACCCCGATAGCGGGAGAGCATGACACGGAATTGGATTTTATAAGTCTTACTTTCTAGATGCTTGAAGAAGGCATCGATCCCTTTGAACCCTTTGCCACCCTTCCATAAAATTTCTTTTTCAGCGTCGGTAAGGTCCATGTACGGGCGGTGAACGGGAAAGTCAACGCTTGCCGCACCTACCACAAATTTGTCCTTCCATCGGCCCATCGTTTCCCCTTTCCAAGGCGCTACGGCACCTTCGTACACGCTGAGGGTTTGGTTCGGTATGACCAATTCCTCATCGACGCCCATCACGCTCCCGAACCCTTCACAAGTAGGACAAGCGCCCACAGGGTTGTTGAAGCTGAACAAATGAATCGATGGTTCAGTAAACGCCATGCCGTCCAGCTCAAACAAGCTGTTGAATTCCTCGGGTGCCTCACCGTTCATGTAGTCGACCAAGCACGATCCACGGCCCTCGTAAAAGGCGGTTTGGATAGAGTCTTGAAGGCGGTAGAGGTTGTCTTCGTCTTCTTTGCGAATCACAGCACGGTCCACTACGAGCTCAATGATTTCCTGGTCGTAGGTACCTTCTTCTACGACTTCTTCGATGCGCACTACCTCTCCATTGTGGCGCATGCGCACGAAGCCTTGCTGTGCGAGGATGGTTAAATGTTGAAGAGCGGTTCGGTCGCTGTAGCGCACTGGGGCAACGATCAAAAATCGGGTGCCTTCTTCGCGCTTGTAAATGCTGTCGATCACGTCCTCGACTTGGTGGCGCTTGACTTCGTTCCCTGAAATAGGGCTGAAGGTTTTGCCGATCCTTGCATAGAGCAATTTGAGGTAATCGTAAATTTCAGTGGTGGTCCCTACGGTGGAACGTGGGTTTTTACTGCTGACCTTCTGCTGAATGGCCACAGCAGGCGGAATTCCTTTGATGTACTCCACCTTAGGCTTGTCCAATTTCCCTAAAAATTGACGCGCATAGGAACTTAAACTCTCGACATAACGGCGCTGTCCTTCAGCGAATAACGTATCAAAAGCAAGCGAGCTTTTACCAG
>CATITW010000071.1 GCA_949547975.1 Cryomorphaceae bacterium
CCGTCCTCCTCTTTATCCACACTGGGCTGGTCGATCAAGAGGTGGTCGATCCCTTGTGCTTTGAGGAATGCCCCAATCTCTGCATCGAGATAAGGCCAGTCCGTGTTGCTGTATTCACGGGTAGGAAGATCGCGAGAGCAGTCGGTGTGCAAAGCCACCGCGGTAACACCCTCGAGATGACCGGCAGCTTTGGCGCGGTCCCAAGCGGTTTTAAAATCGGCAAAATGCATCTTTTCCTTTCCCACCTTTGGACTTAGGACTGCAAGTAGCGCGAATGGTGTTTTGAAATGAGTGTTGACGCTGTAGCGCTCGACACTGATGTGACCGGCGGTTTCTGTATGGGTACCGTGTGCGTGAGGATTGAAATGTACATTAAAGAAATTCACCCCATTTCCAGCAGCAACGGATCCGGTCCAGTCCCCAAGAACGACCGGTTCAAACTTCGGAGCGTCGATGTACCACGCTCGAGCGACGTCACTAACGGCCATGCTGAGGTCTGCGAATGGCGCGTTTAGATCAACGCTAACCTCGGCGTTGGATAAGGAAAGTGAGATTCTCATAGTGCTGTATCGATAAAGAGATTGGCAATGATTTGATCGCTGCGCATCCAATTCTCGGGAGCTATTTTAAATCCGTCCGTTAACGGGTGGAGCTCGCCGCTTTGCATGGCAGCGTTGACATGCTTCAAAAGCTGTGTTTTTGCCTCAGGGGAAATGTCTTGTGGGAGGTCGCGATTGAACTGGAATCCGTCCGCAGTGCGAAGGCGGACCATGAGTCGTTCGTTGATCTGTTCTTCGAGGGTCAGAGATTCTCCTTGAGGCGCTTGGCCTTTGGCATAGCGGATGTTGTTACTGACGTTCCAAAACCGTTGTTTACCGTCAAAGCTGTGTGCTCCAGGACCAATTCCTAAATACGGCTGGTAGCTCCAATAATGCTGGTTGTGTACACTTCTATGTCCGGGGATACAGAAATTGGACAATTCATAATGTTCATATCCATGCGCTGCCGCCCATTCTCGCAAATAGTCAAACTGGTGCAATACACCGTCTTCTTCGGGCAGTTGAACTTTCCCCGTGCTGACCTGATGCGCAAGAGTGGTTTTTTCCTCGACCGTTAAGCTGTAGCAGCTGATGTGATCTGGCGCATACGTTAAAGCCGTTGCGAGGTTGTCTTTCCAGCTTTGAAGCGTAGATCCGATCATACCATAGATCAGGTCAATAGAATATCGATCTATTTTGGAGGCTCGAATCAGTTGCAAGGCATTGTGGGCCTCGGCGCTCGTATGTGCACGGTTGCACGCTTCTAGTTCGTCCTGCTGAAAACTTTGAATCCCAACACTCAGTCTATTCACACCTGCTTGGTACCACTGCTCCAATTTCGCTTCGGTCACATCATCAGGATTGGCTTCCAAGGTCACCTCAGGGTGCTCAGCGAACGATAAATGCGTTCGTGCACTGTCGATCAATGCTTTCAATTCTTCCGAGTTCAGCAAACTAGGGGTTCCTCCGCCAAAATACAGACTCTTCACCTCCAGCATGTTCCAAGGGGCCTGTTTCGCTCTGCTCTGAATCTCGACATGCATCTGACGCAAAACCTCAGCTTTGGTGCGAATATTCGTTGAAAAATGAAAATCACAATACGTGCAAGCTTGCTTGCAATACGGGATGTGAACGTAAAGGGAGCTTTGAATCATTAGGCGAGTGGCAATACAATCTTAAAGGTAGTGCCTTTCTCGGCAGTGCTTTCAGCTAAAGTGATAGATCCAGCGTGGTATTCAGCAATAATGCGTTTGGCAAGACTCAGACCCAATCCCCAACCTCTGGTTTTTGTAGTAAATCCGGGCGAGAAGATTTTGCGTTGCACGTTCGCAGGTATGCCTCGACCCGTATCACTCACCTGAATAACGACGGCATAGTTGACCACCGTAGCATGCACTGAAATACTTCCTTCACCTTCGAGCGCATCAGTCGCGTTTTTCACCAAGTTTTCGATCACCCAGCTGATAAGTTGCTCATTATGCAGGCGCTGAAGATCCGGTTGCACATCGGTGTCCAGCTGAATTTTCCGTCCCATGCGCTTGCTGAGGTAGGCTAAAGTGGTATCCAAGGTGTCGCTCAGGTCTAACTTGGCCAATTCCGGCTGACTCCCAATCTTACTAAAGCGCTCTGTGATCGCCGAAAGTCGGTCGATGTCCTTTTCCATTTCCCCAAAGGCAATCTCCTTGGGATATTGTTCTTTGAGAAATGCAATCCACCCTAATAAGGCACTAAGCGGCGTCCCAATCTGGTGCGCAGTTTCCTTTGCCATCCCAGTCCAAACTTTGTTTTGCTCACTGCGCCGAGCATTCGAAAACGCCATATAACTGATGAGCATATACACCGAAATGACCCCTAACAGCAGCAGGGGATAGTACCTCAATTTAGTCAGTAACGTCGAGCCCTTATAATACAAATAATTCGTCTGTCCGTCACCAAAGCTGTTCTCAAGCATCTGACCACTGGCCTTAAATTCCGCCAGTTTTCGTTCTAAATACCGCGCCAATTTTTCCTCGTCCCCCTCAGGAACATTCAAATTTCGGTGCGCAATAATGCTCCCTTGTCCATCAGTTAGGATGACAGGGATGGTCTGGTTGTTTTGTATGATTTCTGAATAAAAGGCCAAATTTTCCTCTTCCGAAGCGCCGAACACGGCCTCGACGGCTTTCGCCCAAAGTCGAATCTTGCGTTCCTCTTCCATGCGCAACTCCCGCAGAAAGGTTTCGGTGTACAGCAGAGAGACCACACCGATGATCACGCCTGATACAATCAGCACTACTTTCCACCAAATTTTCTTGCTGTACACGTCCGTATTCATGCCACTAATCTAGTGGTTTCTTTCCTACATTTGCAGGATGTCAAGAGCATTAGTCATCATCCCCACCTACAACGAGATTGAAAACATTCACAAGATGTTGGATACGGTCATGGCCGTACCTGTCGAGGTCGATGTTTTGATCGTTGATGATGGGTC
>CATITW010000072.1 GCA_949547975.1 Cryomorphaceae bacterium
CGAGGAGCTCAAAAATCCTGGGCTGTTCGTGGAACAATTGGTCTACATGGAGGATGTGACGAATGCACTTATAGGTTCAGGTGACCGCTTCAAATCTATTGAGGCAGAGATCATTGCGGCTAAGAAGACTGAAAATCCAGATCTGTTGTACAAGGTCGTTCCGTTTTTCGGCAACAACCAATTTTTCCTAATCGCCACCATCAAATACAATGACGTACGACTCGTCGGCGCTCCGCCAAGCTCCATCGGAAAGTTCGGGGCGGATACCGATAATTGGGTATTCCCACGCCACACAGGTGACTTTAGTCTTTTCCGTGTCTACGATCAGCAAGGCATGCCGATGACCCCTGCACAGCACTTAAAAATTAATACTGCACCGCGCACTCCAGGCGAATTCACCATGGTCTTCGGTTACCCAGGCCTTACTCAGGAATATCTAACAGCGGTCGAAATGGACCAGCTGGTGAATGTAGAAAATGCCCGCCGCGTGGAGATCCGAGACGTTTTGCTCTCGATCATGGATGCTGAAATGCGCGCCGATGAACAGGTGCAGCTCAAATACGCCTCTAAATATGCCCGTATCGCGAACGGTTGGAAAAAGTGGATTGGTCAGATCGAAGGGGTTAAATTTTCCAAAGGAATTGACCGCAAACGCAGACTAGAGGCGGAGTTCACAGCACGTCTCGCAGCAGATGCGGATCTGTGGGACAAATACAGCGGTGTATTGAATGAAATCGCCGTAACGAAGACCCAACTCGCTGAAGCGCAGTACAAACGCAACGAATTCATCGAAACTATCTACTACGGCATGGAGTGGTTTTCTTTGATCAATAAGGTGAAACGCATGGGCTCGAACGAGGCTGTCATTGCCGCGGTCTTAGATTTCAAAACCAATTACAGCCGTACGGTAAGCGAAAAAACATCGACTGCCATGTTAGCGCTCGCTTTACAAACGTTCCCAGATCTGATCGGACAGCAGACGGCATCGGAAGCACTTGACGGAATTCATGACGAGATCGATGCGCTGTTCTTCGCCGCGGAAAACGACCAAGAAATAGATCTAAACACGCAGGCCCCTTTAGCTTCAGCTTTCCACACCGCTGCCTTCGACGGATTCAGAGCAGTTTCACCTGATAACGCTGCGATGAAACGTGCTACAGAGCTCTCAGCTACCTACATGCGCGCTTTGATGGAAGTCTTCCCAGAGCGCAATTTCTACCCAGATGCAAACAGCACCCTGCGCGTCACCTATGGAAAACTAGAAGGGGTAAGTCCTCGCGATGCGGTGACCTACGGAACCACCACCTATCTCGAGGGGGCCATGGCCAAATACAAGCCTGGCGACTACGAGTTTGATTTACCGTCTAAACTACTTGAGCTCTATGACACTAAGGATTATGGCCCTTATGCTGAAAATGGCAAACTTCCGGTTTGTAACATTGCATCGAACCACACTACGGGCGGAAACAGCGGTTCTCCTGTTCTGAACGCACGTGGGGAGCTGATCGGCTTGAACTTTGATCGCATCTGGGAAGGTACGATGAGTGATGTAAATTTTGATGCTGAAATCTGTCGTAACATCATGGTGGACAGCCGTTATGTGCTCTTTATCATCGACAAATTCGCCGGACAAAAATGGTTGATCGATGAAATGGATTTGATCACGGAATAATACATTTTTAAGCGCCCCTCACATGCACTATCGATTCCTAGTTTTGGCCCTCAGTGTTTTCGCACTCTCCTGCGATAGAACACCATTGCCTGCTGGAGAGATGCCTGCAGTGACGTCGGTTTTCGGAGACAAGGTCCCCTTTGATCCGCCGCTGTCCTATGCATCGAATGCACCGGACTATATTCTAAAAGATCAACGCCTCGGTGAGGATGTTGACGATCGTTTAGCGACCTTAGGTCGAGTGTTGTTCTACGACACGTTATTAAGTCTAAACAATAGCATAGCCTGTGCTAGTTGCCACCAGAGGGCGCATGGCTTCGGCGATCCCACAGCTCAAAGCACAGGTCTTGACGGTGGACGCACGAGCAGACAAAGCATGCGTTTGGTCAACATCCGCTACGGCAGTGATCTACGCATGTTCTGGGACGAGCGCGCAGCAGACTTGAACGACCAAGTCACTCAGCCGATCCAAGACCATATAGAAATGGGGTTCAGCGGTACTGGCGATCAGCCAAACATTGACAGTTTGGAACGCAAGCTCGCAACTGTTTCTTACTACCAGGAGCTGTTCACTTGGGCTTTTGATGCAAACACGTCCATTACGGAAACGGAAATAGCCACGGCACTAGAAGCCTTCGTATTTTCCATAGAAAGCTTTGATTCGCGCTTCGACCAAGGACGAGCGGATGCACCGGGGAATGCTGCTCCATTCGCAAATTTCACAGATAGCGAGAATAGGGGAAAGACCTTATTTATCGATCCACCACAGATCGGCTTACAGGGTGTGCGTACGGGCGGTGGTGCAGGCTGTGCGGGATGTCACCGTCCGCCGGAGTTTGATATAGCACCGAACTCTGGGAACAATGGGGTAGATCACGAAGCGGGGAATCCTGCGGGGTTCGATACGACCAACACCCGGTCTCCTTCGTTGCGTGATGTGTTAAACGCTCAGGGGCAACCACATACGCCAATGATGCATACGGGCGATTTTATAGAGTTTACTACGGTCTTGGAACACTATAATGAGGTGATACCGGATGTGAATAACGTGACGGTCGATCCAAAATTGGTACGGGGAAATAACCGGGTACAACTAGAGCTAACTTCCACAGAA
>CATITW010000073.1 GCA_949547975.1 Cryomorphaceae bacterium
GTGGGGATCAGTCCCGACCTGAAGGCATTTGCCAACCTTAGTAGTCAGATCGTGCTGAGTGCCCATAGTGGCATCATCGAGATTTGGGACAAGGACGCGTACGAAAACGCCGTAAATGTGGATAGTGATGACTTTGGATTGCTCGCTGAAGAAGTAATGGGCGGAATAAATCCAAGTCAGAATGAGCTATCATGATCCAGTTCTCTTAACGGAATGCCTTGAAGGTTTACGCATCGATCCCACCGGATCGTATGTCGATGTAACCTTTGGCGGCGGCGGTCATAGCAAGGCCATTTTAGACCAATTAACGACCGGTACCCTGTACGCATTTGACCAGGATCCAGACGCTAAAAACAACCTTCCCGACCATCCGAATCTGGTCTTTATTGCAGCGAATTTCCGCTACATAAAAAACCATCTCCGACTACATGGCGCTAAAAAAGTAGATGGCATTCTTGCAGACCTCGGCGTGAGCTCTCATCAGTTCGATGAAGGGTCGCGTGGATTCTCCATTCGCTTTGATGGACCATTAGATATGCGGATGAATCCAGCTATAGGCATTTCAGCAGAGGAGGTGCTAACCACTTACGAGGAACAAGCGCTCTACGATTTATTCAGAAAACACACCGATCTAAAAAGCCTTAAACCGCTCGTTCATGCGCTTTTGCTGGCACGTGTTCAAGCACCGCTGAAGACTACTGCGGAACTGCGTGAATTGTGTGAACCGTTAGCACCGCGTGGCGGATGGCACAAATACGTAGCCCAAGTTTTTCAAGGCTTACGCATGGAAGTCAATAAGGAGCTTGAAGTACTAGAAGACCTGTTGAACGGTTGTATTGACGTTCTAGCTCCCGGCGGCAGACTCGTAGTAATGAGTTACCACAGCCTTGAAGACCGAATGGTCAAAAACTTTATCAAAGAGGGCAAGGCCACGGGACAAACAGAATCGGACTTTTTTGGCGTGAAGCGACTCCCGTTTAAAGCCATCACTAGAAAACCTGTGGTCGCAACTGCAGAGGAAAACGCAAGAAATCCAAGAGCTACGAGCGCAAAATTGCGTATCGCAGAGCGCTCAGAACACGAATGGAACCGCGATGAGTAAGTGGAACAACATATCGTCAAAAATTGGGGCAACACTGCGTATTAGTGACGAAGGCATACTGCGCGCACTGCCTTTTGCAGCATGGCTAAGCTTTTTGGCACTGATCTCAATATACACCAGTCACAGTGCAGACCGCAAGGTGCATGAGATAGAGCAGCTAAGTGAAGCACGACAAGAACTAGAAGCGGAATACACGGAAACGAAAGAAAAACTAACGGATCTCTCTTTGGAGAGCAAAGTCTTGCGCAAGGCAAAAGAACTGGGACTCAACGCGCCTACAGAACGCCCGAATAAAATTGTTGTGGAAGAATGAGCATCGAAATTGGACAAATAAAGAAAAGGATTACTTGGATCAGCGCAGCAGTGTATGCGTTCTTCCTAATCATCCTTGTCCGATTATTCTATGTCTCACTCGTCATGGGACCTGAGCTTAGAGTACAGAGTCAAGAGCGGGTGATTGAGCGCCGACCCATTGAAGCAAAACGAGGCGACATCTACAGTGCAGACGGCAAAACCCTGGCAACGACTAAGCCGGTTTACAACATTCATTTCGACGCTCTAACGGTGGACGCCACTGTCTTCAACGAGGAGGTTGCTGGGCTAAGCGAAAAATTAGCGATCCTTAATCCTAAGCGGAACGCATCGCAATGGGAACGTTATCTCCGTAGTGAGCGAGATAAAAAACACCGCTACATTCCGTTGGCGGCAGATTTGAATTACAGCCAATTGCAGCGGATCAAAACGTACCCAATACTCTCTCGCGGTACATTTCAAGGCGGCTTGATTATTCAAGAAAAGCTCGAGCGCATTCAGATGGCTACCGACGTTAGATCTAGAACTATAGGACGCGACAAAGACGGCGCACAAGCGGGTCTTGAAGGTTACTACAGTAATTACCTACAAGGCAAACCGGGCAATCGACTGATGCAAAAAATCACCGGGAACGACTGGAAACCGCTGGATGATCCGCAAGCCGTAGAGCCCGTAGACGGGTTCGATCTGTTTACCACTATAGATACGCGCATTCAAGATGTTGCCCAACAGAGTCTTCTTGCCCAATTAAAAAAATACGATGCTGATCATGGAACAGCGGTAGTCATGGAAGTTGCAACGGGTCGCATCGTAGCAATGGCAAACCTCGGGCGCAATGCAGACAGTGTTTATAGTGAGCTGCGCAATTACGCAGTCTGGGAACGCACTGAACCAGGCTCAAC
>CATITW010000074.1 GCA_949547975.1 Cryomorphaceae bacterium
AGTTGGAGAAGAAACGAAGTTTTACACTGTCCATTGGTGCCCAACGTTCGACGTCTTTCAGGATGCTCGTGTATATTTCAAAGTCGGTCCTTTTATCCCATATACGGTAAGCCCGGTAACTGGCCATACTCTTGGAAATACTGTCCGCTGAGGAAGTATTGATCGCCTCCAATAAGCTCCTAACCTCACCGCGGATTTCAAGCTGTTCTTTAGGGCTTTGCGCATACCTGAAGTTGGTGACGAGGGAGCCCAATGAATCGACCCAGTGGCCTTCTTTTCCATTTATATCAAATGGGGACTGCTGGGCGAATCCGAGGAGGCACGAGAGCATCAATACTATGGACGATACTTTTCTCATAACTCGTATCGACCGTCCTCGGCCTCTTTTATTGAAAATTCATTCTTGTTCAAAGAACGTGCGATGTATTTCGTGGTAGAAATAGCCCCAAGAGAAGACGCTTGAGTAAGTTCCTGAACCTCCTGCAGCGGCTGGCCCCAAATATCAAAGCTCGATTTATCTCCTGCCTTCGTTAGACCCGCGACCACATCTCCGTAAGTAATGCCCGCTTTCAAGGTGAGACCTGATGCCTCTTGAGTCTCCATGGTAGAGCGCAACTGATTTAAGCAACCCGCCGAAATGTTGGCCTGTTCCATTGGCGTGAGATTCGAAGCTTTACAAACGGCCAAAATCTTCTGTCCGGTATTCTTTACCTGTATGATGCCGTGGTTCTGAGAGAGGCCCTCACACGCTTTAAAAAGCCTGTCCATTGCGCTTATACGCTCGGCCGCACTGCCAAATGTTTTGTTTTCTATGATATCGACCTGAAGTACTGCGCAATTCTTCCACACCATCGGGGAAATGGTTTCATCGTGGACCAAATCACCGATTAGGTATTCTGGAATATGTCTTGAAAGGTTCTTTTTGAGCTGTTGCTCACGATCTGACAACTTGCGTACAAGTTTGTTCTCGCTGATCCTTACTATTCCAAAAATCAACAATACACCGCCAGCAAAAAGAATTGAACCTATAAGCACTGACTTGCCCGACTGCATCTGGTTAAACAAATTGAATTGTCTTACTTCTGCAGCTTTGACGGCTTCAATCTCGTCTAAGAATTTACTCAGCTGCTCTGGTTGCACTTCAACCATGGCACGGATAGAATCCTGACTTTGCTGGACTCTGTGCTCCAAGGCTTGTACGTCAGTTGATGGGTTCTGGGCTTGAATCGACGAGGTGCACAACAAGAGCAACATTGCAAAGAGTGCATGAATTCTCCGTGTTGTTGGATGGTGCATAGTGTGAGCGACATTGATTGGTTGGTCCTACTAAAATACCATTTTAAACGAAAAAACCCCGAAGCCTTTGAGTGCCCCGGGGTTGTTAAAATATTAATGGGTAATTATACCAACTGTATATCTACGCTCACCAGGTTTTTGAAGGCCTCAAGACGTGCATTAATCTCTTCTGTGGTCAATTCTGCAATGCGCTCCGTCCCGAATTTTTCGACCGTAAAACTTGCCATGGCTGAACCCCAGATCACAGCGCGTTTCATGTTTTCAAAACTGATGTCATCGGTCTTCGCTAAATAGCCAATGAAGCCACCTGCGAATGTATCGCC
>CATITW010000075.1 GCA_949547975.1 Cryomorphaceae bacterium
CACCATGGTCACTTCAGCACCGCGATTCAAACCTAGGAGTCGCTTAATACGAACCTCATCAAACCCTTCCATAGGACAGGTGTGAAACCCTTGTGAAGCAAGGCTCATCATCAAATTCTGAGAAGCCAGTGCAGCACTTTTATGTACAGTCACTTTTTGCTGTGCACTCCCTTTTGCACGGTACATCGGACGAAACAGTCCTATGCTAAAGGACATTACTCTACGCACAAGACCCAGCAATCCCAACCCGTCGTTCGAATAGGTAAACGGCATCAGCTTAGTGTAATACTTCAGACGCAACTCGATGGACTTATGGTCTTTCCCTAATTTCTCAGCATCCTTCATGATCAAACCACGGTGCCAATCCACGCGTTTTCTCCAAAGATTTCTTCGCGCCACCACCACGACCAATTCCTGAGCCGTACGTGCCGCACCCTGCCCTAAACAAGCCACAGCGAGTTTTTCCTTCATCTCTGGCGTACTCACCCAATGAAACTCCCAAAGCTGCATGTTACTGCTGTTCGGTGCAAGCGTCGCATGCTTCAGCGCACGTTCCATAACCTCCGCCGGAACGGGTGCATCTGGATCAAATCTGCGGTTCGATGCTCTAAATTCTACTATCTCGTCAAAAGTCATATCTACTGTTCTTACGGCATCCATCGTGCCCAATTCGACAAATGGTGGTACCCCTCATGATGGCTCTTTAAGACGTCCTTGTAGATCGCCTTGCCATCTTTAATGACATACCACACACTGGAGTTTTGTTCTTCTATAAAGTAGCCTCCTCCTGGCAACCTCTCGTGAAGTCCCTCGGTAAAGGTAAATATGGAGTTCTCGTCAAACACTTGCTGTTCCACGCGTTCAAATCTATGTTCTCCCAAATAATAACGCACAAGGCCGGATACGGCCATGGGAAATTCCACCACATCGTCCGCTATGCGCCACTTGTTTGGGCGTTCCCCCTTGAAGCTCTGGCTGTTGTTGTTAAAGAAAGTGATGGTGCTGTCACTCTCGATATCCACATCGTGTTGGCTTTCGAAAGGCCCCGTGATTACTTCGATCACTTTCCCTGTGGACGGACGGAAGTGCAAGATCCACGAACCGCTTCGCCCTGAGATGAAAACATCCCCGCGCTTAAATTTAGGTCCATCCTGCAATACGGGTTGAACATCGTTGATATGCAATGGGTCGCCCGGTGTATTGCTCCTCACTAATAAATATCCGAGGTCGTTTTCGAGCATGATCTCCGCAACGCTTTTGTGGTACAGAATGCTACCGTCTTCCGGGTTGAGCTGTGTAATGGAATTGTCCAAGAACGGCATTTCTCGACCGCCAAAGTTGAAGGTCCCCCCGTAGTAGAGGTAGTCTTTGCCGTCTTTCCAGTAGGTGTTCGCCCAAACACTGCCGTCGTGTCCGAGGTTAATGGCATGGTGATGGCCGATCTGTGCTTGTTTCCACAAACGCTCTCCATTCTTATCGATCTTGATCAGACCACTTACCCCTTGCAAGGCATAAATCACGCTAGAATCGGGCAACATGACCGGGTGTACGATCCGGTTGTGCGGATTCGCTAAACGAGTAATTTCCCAAGTTTTAAGCTCCTCACCAGTCCTCAAGTTGATCAACGCTATAGTTCTTTTCCAATCCCCATGCGCATAGCTCGTGAGCACTTTGATGTCCTCCTCAAGCAGATTCAGCGGTTCAAAATCTTCCTCGGTCTTGACGTAGATCAGCGGTAGCTCATCCAGTCCTTCGACGGCTTCAATCACCACTTCGGGAAGGGTAGAGAGGTAGTTTAGCGAACGACTTAGGTTGTAGGGTACCCATTCTTCCCCTTTCGCCGTTGCGCGTACGAGCCAGCTGAATAGCACCACG
>CATITW010000076.1 GCA_949547975.1 Cryomorphaceae bacterium
ATAGAAATTTGGTCCAGTGGCTTTAAGGGGGTGCCTTCTATTGAAGGGAATCAGTTTATTGAGATCAATGCAAATAACTACGGTGATCAGGGGGTGTATCAAGAAATTTGTGCAGCTCCCGGCAGCACGATTTACTGGTCACTGTACCATCGCGGACGTGACGGTGTGGATAGTGCGATTGTAAAAATTGGTGCGACTACAGCGACAGCAACGGTCGTAGATACGCTCGTGAATGGAAACACAGCATGGGGCTTTCATAAAGGGATATACACTGTACCCGCAGGTCAACCGGTGACGGTCATTCTTTTTGAAGCGCTGTACACAGCATCTGGAAACACGAGCATTGGGAACTTTATCGATGCCTTAGTGGTGGACTGTGATGCGGATGCCGATGGTGTTCCAAACTCTAGCGATGATTATCCTACAGATCCGCTACGTGCTTACAGAATTCCATTTCCTACCGTAGGTGAGCAGATCTTGGGTTTCGAAGACCTTTGGCCTTTCAAGGGAGATTATGACTTTAATGACCTCCAAGCCAAGCACAGCGGCTATTTTGTGAAAAATGCGGATTTAGAGTACGTTGAAGGCTTCTTTGACATTAGCCTAGATGCGATCGGCGCAGGCTTAGACAATGGTATTGGTATTCTATTGCGTGATGCAGCTGGCGATTCCATTACAACGGATGTGCTATCCTCGGTGGACGAGGGTTCTGCAGATGCGGCAAATAGAAACGGGATCATTCCGACTTCGGATATTTTTGCGGACTTAACAACATTTTACAAAAACAACGGCATGGGACCTTCCGCAACGCCGGATACCGTCGGCTATGCGATGAGTTTCCTTCCAGGGATTACGGGAACGCTAGAGCCAGAATTGTATTTGTTCCGAACGGACGATCGTACACTTGAGATTCACCGACCAAACATTCTGCCTACGATGGCCTTTGACAATGCACGCAGAGGAACGTTTGACGATGCAGGCAATTTCAGATCTACGGACCAGCTTCCTTGGGCCATAGAGATCGTTTCTTCGACGATGTATTTACCGGCTCGTGAAATGATCGATATCACGGAAGCGTATCCACTCTTCAAATCTTGGGCGCAAAGTGGGGGAACTACAGATGTGCTGTGGTATACTACACCAGATCAGACGAAGGTGTTCTCATTTGAATAGAACCCTAGCACCCAATACATAAAGCGCGGTCTTCTTCACATATAAGGAGGCCGCGTTTTTATTTTACCAAAACTCCGCGTGCGTTTAAAACGGGTAGGGGCTCGGCTACGCCTTCATCAATCACGTACGGACCAAAGATGTATTTGCGATCCTTCATTTGGCCGTCTTCAAAAAAGAGTACCCAATACTCGTTGAAAAGATCAAAGACTTCGGGCATGATCGGTTCAAGTTTCGCTGCCGATTTTGCAGGCAACACTTTGATTTGTTTTCGAAGGGCGGCAGTTTGCTTACCGCCTTTGGTGTCCAGATCGGCGTATCCTCGAGAGTTGATCACGAGGTTTTCCAAAGGTCCGTTCGAATCGTTTATGATATAGACCCACCATTGGGATTCATTCTGCTCATTGGCCTCATTTACAGCCGCTACGTAAACGTGATGTACCTCTGGAATTTTGATGTCTTTTCTCATAGAGGCAAAAGTAGGAAATACCATCTTTGGGGTGCGTGCTTTTGCCCGAATGTATTGGCGTTACTGGTAAAAAATCAATCAAACTGCGTTACCACAGTTCTAATTGTTTTATATTTCTCCGCTAAAATGAACAAACATGTACAAACTATTCAAAATCATGAGTCTCGTCGCCGTTACGGCTTTAGCGACGAGCTGTAGTGGACCAGGAGAGGCGCATCAGTACGATGTGAATGATCTAGAGTTCAGTATGGAAGGACCGTTATTCGCTGGTCCAAATTCCGCCCAAGTTCAGATTTCTATTGATCTAGAGGACATGCTACAAGACACCTATGTAGAAGGCATGGAGGTATCGGATGCGGTACTTTTATCGGCTACCGTTCGTCCAAACGACACCTTAGGATTTGATAACATCAACTCTGTTGTTCTTTCTTTTGCAAGTGATAACGAAGATGTTGAGATGCAAGAGGTTGCTTACAAGAACCCGATTGACGCAAATGCAGCGTCCGCTGAATTAGAGATTGCCTCAGATTTAGATCTCGGGGAGCTTATGGACGAAGACCGCGTCTATGTCGTACTTGATGCAGACCTCATGGAGGATTACTGGGACGGCAACAGAGATTTTAAATTAGATTTTACACTTGAATTAACCATTAAATAGTCAACCATGATTCGCAAAATTACTTTATGGGCAGTTGCTGCCATCATTACTTTCGGAACATTAAGTTTCGTTTTACCCGAACAAGAGAAAACACAAGATCCAGCAGATAGAATTGTAGGAGTGTGGGAACCAAGTAATGGACGTTCGCGCATCAAAATTGATCGTATCGGGAATAAATATTACGGTCGTGTAGTTTGGTTGATCGAGCCAAATGACGCTGACGGTAACCCAAGATTGGATATCAACAACCCGAATCCTGAATTGCGCAATGCACCGCTAAGAGGATTCCGTATGCTCAAGGACTTCGTATACCAAGGCGATGACACTTGGGAAGAAGGAACCTTGTACGACCCAAACAATGGATCTACTTACAATGGCATTATCAAAATGAGAGATAACAACACGCTCGACATGCGCGGATTCATCGGAGTTGAGGCCTTAGGTCGCACCGATGTATGGAAGCGTTTGAAGATGCCGTCAAGAAAGAAGAAATAATCCATGTGGAGTAACGTATTGAAGTTAACGACGGCAGCAATCGTCCTTGCTTCGACTCCGGCATTCGCACAGACAGAAACCACAGACGATATCGACTGGAGTTTGTACGATGATCTCGGATTTGCGGATGAGAGTTCTAAACGCATGTGTAGTCCTAAAATTGAGGGGTTATCGCCGGCGAAATTGATCTCATTAGGGTATGACTTTCAAGGTCCATATTCCATCCAAGCAGGTGAAATGTCACTGAACGATGGATCTACCATTGCCGGTGGTGATGCACAGCAGGTCAATGCGACGACTGGTGTACGAGCCGGATTTAACGTACCTGTGATTGGAAATAACAACATTTTGTGGCAGCTCGGAGCCAATTATTGGAATACGAATTATTCGTACGCTGATGCACCGGCTGATACGGACAATCCTTTGCACCGTACGCTCTCCGAAAACGGATTACGTACCACTGGAATCAACACTACGCTGTTTAAGCCGTTAAACGAAACAGACTTCTTGTTGTTCCAAGGCTCTGCAGATCTGAGCGGTACGTACGGCACTGCGATGATGCCGTTGCAATACACGAAATATTCAGCGGCACTGCTCTGGGGACGTCGTCCTACAGAAAAGAAGCAATGGGCTGTGGGTTTAGCGCGTACCTACCGCGTAGGTGAACTGAACTACATTCCAGTTATTCTGTACAATTCCACCGATGCAATGAATAAATGGGGGGCCGAAGTATTGTTCCCTGCTCGTGCACATGTGAGAAGAACAATCAACCCAAGAAACATGGTCTTTTTCGGATATGAACTCCAAGGACAATCGTACAGAATGTATGAAAA
>CATITW010000077.1 GCA_949547975.1 Cryomorphaceae bacterium
ACCCACTGCGTATCCTGGTCCTTATCCAACAAGCCGTACACTACGTTTTGAACGTCGTAGTCCGCGTTGATATCCAGTGAATTATCACATGAAACCGCTAAAAACAATGCAAAAAAGGGAAGAATCAGTTTTTTCATAGAGTGTAAAAATACAACGTATGGGAAGAGTTGCTTTTCTTTGCAATACTAATACACAAAAACCGTGCACGATGTCCGTAGCTAAAAAAGAATTTAAGAAGGTCACCACGCATAGCCTTCAGCAAATGAAGGATCAAGGCGAGAAAATTTCGATGTTGACGGCCTATGACTTTACCATGGCGAAAATGGTAGATGCTGCGGGTGTCGACTGTATTCTCGTCGGAGACAGTGCTTCGAACGTTATGGCAGGTCACGAAACGACCCTTCCGATCACCCTCGATCAGATGATTTACCACGCCAGCAGTGTGGTTCGTGCTGTGGATCGTGCATTAGTGGTCGTCGATCTACCGTTCGGCGCCTACCAAGGAAATTCAAAAGAGGCCCTTACTTCGGCGGTTCGTGTGATGAAAGAAAGTGGCGGCCATGCGGTGAAGCTCGAAGGTGGTGTAGAAATCATTGAAGGCATTCAGCGCATCTTAACGGCGGGTATTCCTGTGATGGGACACCTCGGTCTGACCCCTCAGAGCATTTATAAGTTCGGTACCTACAGTGTACGTGCGAAAGAAGAACAAGAAGCCATCAAGCTAAAGGAAGATGCACTTGCGCTGCAAGAGGCGGGTTGCTTCGGGATTGTTTTGGAAAAAGTTCCAGCGGCCTTGGCTCAGGAAGTGAGCGAAATGTTGTCCATTCCCGTGATCGGTATCGGTGCGGGCCCAGGCGTAGACGGTCAGGTGCTCGTCTTCCATGATTTGGTCGGTATGACCCACCAATTCCATCCGCGTTTCCTTCGCCGTTACCTCAACTTGTACGAAGACATCACTGGAGCCATAGGCCAGTATGTTCAAGACGTGAAAGATGTAGATTTCCCGAACGAAAATGAAAGCTATCCAAGCTAAAAATTGGCCAAGCGACTCGACATCCTCTATGAGGACAACCATCTTATTGCGGTCAACAAGGCGGCTGGAGACCTCGTTCAGGGCGATAAAACCGGCGATGTACCCTTGCCGGATCGGATCAAAACCTACCTGAAGGAAAAGTACAACAAGCCTGGAAATGTGTTTTGTGGCGTGATTCACCGTTTGGACCGCCCCACCACGGGCGTGGTACTTTTTGCACGTACCTCGAAAGGACTGGAACGGATGAATGCGGCGTTCAAGAATCGGAAGACTTCGAAACGATACTGGGCGCTGGTTGAAGGGGAATTGGTCACTGAAGGAACGCTGGAGCACTATCTAAAAAAGAACCCGAAGACGAATAAAGCCGTGGCCTTCAAACGTGAGGAAACCGGTGCCAAGCATGCCAAACTTTCCTACACCGTACTTCGCGCTGGGGAACGCTACACCTTAGTGGAAGTGGATTTGCATACAGGACGTCATCATCAAATTCGCGCTCAATTCGCCTCGATCGGACACCCCATCAAAGGCGACGTGAAATACGGTGCGCGCCGTGGTGAAAAAGATAAAAGCATTTGCCTTCACGCTCACAGTCTCTCCTTTGAACATCCGACCACTAAGGTGCCTGTCCGGATTGTTGCTGAGCCGCCAGCGAGCTTCACTCCTTTCCTGTAAAACGCTCTTTTTCGAGCTTACGAATTCGGATCCACGTCAAAAACTACGCGAACCCTATTGTAATCTGGGGACAGCAGAATTTCTTGGTGGGACTTTTTGATGCGGTCACGTACTTTCGTTCCTACACTCCCTTTGTCCACCTTGACGATGATCTGCATCTGGTAGAGATTTTTGAGTCGGGCGATCGGAGCGAATTCTGGTCCTAGGAATCGGTCACCAATTTTGCTTCTGAGCGAACGCGCAAAGTCATTCGATGCGCGCTGCAACAACTTCTGATCGCGGTGTTTTAAGGTGATGGTGATCAGTCGCACAAATGGCGGGTAGGAAAATTCTCGACGGACCCCAAGCTCGCGCTGCATCATGCCCGTGTAGTCGTGATTCATGGCCATTTGAATGATATTATGACGCGGTTTCATCGCTTGGATCACCACTTTTCCCTTCGACGTTCTTCGGCCGGTTCGTCCACTGACTTGTTCGATGACTTGAAAGGCGCGTTCGTTTGCTCTAAAATCTGGGTAGCTTAAGAGGTTGTCCGCGCTCATGATGCCCACAAGACCGACTTTATCAAAATCTAATCCTTTAGTGACCATTTGCGTGCCCACAAGAATGTCTACCTCTCCCGCTTCCACCGATCGGATCAAATCCCCAAAGGCATGCTTGCCACGTGTGGTATCGAGATCCATACGTTTTACTCGAGCTTTTGGGAATAGTTGCGCGGCCTCCTCGGCGATCTGCTCGGTACCAAACCCTTTGTGCATGACGCTCTCGCCACCGCAAGAGCTGCATTTCATCACCGGTGGGGTTTGGTAACCGCAGTAGTGGCATTTGAGCTGTTGTGGTCCTTTGTGGTAGGTCAACGATATGTCACAACGGGTACACCCTTCCACATGCCCACACGTCTGGCATTGCTGAAAGCTGCTGAACCCCCTTCTATTTTGAAACAGGATGATGCTTTCTTCCTTAGTGAGCGCAGCGCGCATGGCATCGATGAGCTCGATGGAAAAATTGCCTTTCACTTCCTTGCGTTGTCTAGCACCGATCATATCCACGACTTCAAGTTCTGGCAATGGGGCGGTGTGAAACCGTTTGAACAACTGAACCAGGTGGTATCTGCCCTGCTGGGCATTGAACATGCTGTCTAAACTAGGAGTCGCAGATCCTAAGAGAATCGGACACCGGTGCTGATTCGACATCCATACCGCCGTATCTCGGGCATGGTAGCGCGGCGAAGGCTCGTATTGCTTAAAACTGCTTTCGTGCTCCTCATCCACAATGATCAATCCGAGATCAGGCAAGGGCATAAACAGTGCAGAGCGGGCACCGAGCACTAAGAGCGGTTGGTCCGACTC
>CATITW010000078.1 GCA_949547975.1 Cryomorphaceae bacterium
AGATTCTAGACAGCTGTATGGCAGAGTATAGTGTCGATGGTGGTGCAACTTGGACGACACCTGAAAAGGTAGTATTCAACCCACCTTTGATTCCACGTAGGGGTGCATGGTACGAATTTAATGCGCCATGGGTGAATCCATCGAGCGGTGTTTCAAATGTATGTGTACGTACATCGTTACCAGACAGTAAGCCGGATAACTTAACTTCTGACGATCAAATCTGTGCGGATATCACCGTATTGGACAAGATTGACATGTCTACTGACAGCTCTTACTGTAATGACTTTGACGATCCAGCAGTAGATCCTTGGCTGACGTTAAATGCCTTTGTGAAGGACGGTACTACGATGTGGGAAGTTGGTACACCAAACAACGCACCACTAATCAGTACAAACTCTGGTTCGAATGCGTGGGTGACGGATCTTGACTCTAACTACAAGAAACGTGATTCATCAGCACTTTACACTCCAGTATTTGCGATCGATTCAGGTGAGGTATACTCTTACGAGTTCATGCATGCCTTCTCTACAGAAATCTACCACGATGGTGGTACCGTGGACGTAACCTTTGACGGTGGTATCACTTGGTATACTGTGGGTACCAATTTGTTCGGTGCCACTTGGTTCAACACAAGCTTTGTGACATCGCTTGATGTTTACAAACCTGGATGGACTGGCTTGAGTAACGGTTGGGTACAGGCGAAAATCAACATGAGTGTAGATACCGCGCGCAATGCAGTATTCCGCTTTAGATTTGGCTCTGATGAGACCATTAACAAAGCCGGTTGGGCAATTGACGATTTCTGTTTCTACGTAACAGACGACCCAGGAAGAGTCTATGTTGTCGGTGAGGAAGAACTCGAACGCCACATTGGTGTTGGAAACATCCACCCGAACCCTACTACAGGATATGCACAACTACCGATTTCGTTCCAGCAAGAAGCTGATGTGACGATCTCAATTAGAAACACGCAAGGTCAGCTTATGATGACGCAATCTGTTCATGGCGATGAAGGCATTAACACCTTCCCTATTGAAACTTCAGGTTGGGCCGCAGGTATGTACCTCGTTGAAACAGTAACTCCTTTCGGAACAGATGTACAGCGTCTGATCGTAGAATAACGATAGGAACACAATACTTTTTTTTTCACCCTCGCCTTCTTCTATCGGAAGTGGCGGGGGTGTTTTTTTCTACGAAGTAGTTGAATGATTAACGATAAATCTTTCGCTCGTTCAGGTAACGCGTCCACTTTCGTTGGTTGACCAAATGACCGGCATAGTTCTTTGCAAAGGCATGGTAACCGGGTTGGTCTGGGTTTGCACACATGAAGATGTAATCGTGCTCTGGCGCGTTTAACACAGCAAGTAGCGCCGCCTTTTCAGGCACACAGATAGGTCCTGGGGGCAAGCCCTTCACATAGTAGGTATTGTACGGATCTTCAATGCTCAGGTCCTTTTTAAGGACGCGACGAACTGTAGTGCCGGGATTTGCCCGTTTTATAGCGTAAATGACTGTAGGGTCTGCCTGAAGCTTCATCCCCTTCTCTAGTCGATTTAAATATAAACGGGCAACGCGTGGGCGGTCGTCTGACTTACTGCTCTCCTTCATGACAATAGAAGCCAATGTGCTTGCTTCAGCCGGTGTGAGACCTAAAGCGGTAGCTTGAGCAATGCGATCTTCCGACCAAAAGCGCACGGTATTCTGATACAGCTTTTCAGCTATAGTGGCAGCCGAAGCGTTCCAATACACCTCGTAGGTATCTGGTAAGTAGGCACCAAAGGCAGATGCCCCCTCCCAGCCTACACGAGTTTCTAGAAAAGCTTCTAAAAGACTCAGGCTATCAGTCATGAGTTGCGGCGCAAGTTGACCGGCTAAATCCTCTAGGTCGTCTGCAGAATTGAATTGGATGCGCACAGGTTCTTGAAATCCTGCCATTAACGTATTTACAATACCGTTCGAGCTTTGGCCTGCGTTAAGTACATAATGTCCCGGTTTAGGTGCGGTCAATCCCTTTTTATTTGCCAGCAATAAAAAGCCTTCGGGAGACAATAGCACATCATCTTCTACAAATTGGGCATATACATCATCTATGGTCGTCTTTTCATCCACATACAATGTGTACGGAGCCACCTGTTCGTTGACGTTTGCTTCAAAGAGCATATTGTAGCCTTTAAAAACGAGGAAAATGAGGAATGTCGGGAGGACAACCCCTACGATAATGATGATGAGTTTTCTCATGAATGAATTAGTTGATAGAGGTGTGCGTCTTCGAATTGGCCATCCTTGATAATCCAATTCTTGAGAAGGCCTGATTGTTCAAACTGAAGCGATTCAAATAACGCCTGAGAAGCAGGGTTAGATTGCGGTACTACAGCGTAAAGCATCTGCATGCCCAAGGTTCCAAAGAGGTATTGTTGGAAAGCCTCTAGCGCACTTTTCGCTAAGCCCTTCCCACGTGCTTCTGGACTTAGTACGATGCCTATACCGCATTTGCGTGCTATGGCATCGTAGTCGTAAACGTCCACAGCACCTACAGGAACACCATCCACCTCAAATAAGAGTCGCAACTGTCCGTCGCGAAGTAGGTTGCCGGGTTGTGCATCAATATAACTCGCGAGTACCGCCTTGCTCCATGGCTCTTTACTAATGCCTAAATGCCATAAAGAAGCATCGTTCTCAATGGTATAGAGCCAATCCAGATCTGAGGGCTCAAGTGCGCGTAGCACCCCTATTTCTCCTACCTGTATCATCCCTTCCAATATCCTTCAAAACTGTATTGTGCCGGTCCTTCTAGGACAACACTACTGAACGGTCCCGTTCCTTCAAAATTGACAATAAGCTCCCCACCCATTGCCTTGATGTGAACAGGTGTAGAAGCAATGCCGTTGTGCACAGCAACCATTGCTGCCGCCACAGCTCCAGTACCACAAGCCAGGGTTTCATTTTCTACCCCACGCTCGTAAGTGCGAATGGAATATCCTTTTTCTAGCGCCACCAGAGAGTTGATATTACATCCCTCCTCCCCATAATCGTTTCTCAATGGACGAGCGAAAGCAATGAAATCATCAGGATGGCTGTCGTTAAGCACCACATGGTGTGGGCTACCTGTATCCACGAAAAAGGCCCCGTGACTTTGAACTACTGCTGGAGCGTCGATCATTCCTAGGGCAACACTATTACCGTTGACTTCTGCCCAGTGCGGTCCATCAATCGCGTGAAAATGCAAGCGCTCTGCCACTATGCCAAGATCTGTAGCAAACTTCGAAATACAACGTCCTCCGTTGCCACACATGGTACT
>CATITW010000079.1 GCA_949547975.1 Cryomorphaceae bacterium
AAAATCATCACATCCTCGTAACGCTCTCCTACCGTTTGAATCACGTTCGGCGCTTCACTCGACTGTATATGGTAAAGAATAGAAATCTCAGCAAGTACATTTAAACCCTCCTTCGAAGGTAAATTCAAGCGTACTTCTAGATTCACAGTGCGGGTAGGCACTACAATCATGCGGCTTACAAAAGGATTTACGGTAACGAGTCCGGGCTGATACACTTTCGGGCTCAATTTCCCTAACGTACTTTTCACTCCAACACTCCCTGGATTCACCACCACACAAGAACTGAGCAGTGCCCCAGCAAACAGCAGCATTAAAATTCTCGATTTCATCATGATTCGACTTTTTGGTTATCAGCTAATGGGTTCAGCTTGTCGAATAAATATACTCAATATTTATACCACGTTTGCTGAGATATAGCAAGGGTTGGCGTCTCGTTTTTCTCATTCTGATTTCTCAAATCGAGAGCTTTCTCAAATCGAGACTTTCGATTGTCTACTAAACCTCTGTTTATCAACACTTTGAGTTTTTGGCACGGCTTTGCCTTATAGAGAGAGCAAATAACGATACTCATGAAAAAATTACTCATCGTAACCGTAGCCTTAGCACTCTTCGCCACTTCATGTGCCAAAGAAGATCTAACAGGTCCCAATGAAGAAATTGTCCTAACAGACGGTTCTGACTTTTACTCGGACGAGGCGACTCAGATCAGAAATTTTGATTTTAATCAGCATAAGACTTGGTCGGGTCAAATCACCATTAATGGCTACGAAGGACCACTTCCTGGTATTCCTTTAGAGCTCTACAACGGTGAGAAACTTATTGAGACGGGTTGGACCGATGAAAACGGGGTTTGGGAAGTACTCTTGAACCACACTGAGGCGATGGATCTAAAAGTGGTTTGTGCCATGCCGACCATTTCTGGAACCTACCCGATCGTTCATAACAACTTTGAGGTCAACATCTCTCCAGAGCTTATCCAAGCAGCAGAGGATGCACCACTTACTAATCCTTTATTCAAATCTGGTCAAACCACAACGCGTTCGAGAGGGAATTCAAACTGGTACGACGACCGTACTTACGCTTTCCAGTCTACTCGTGCTTGGATGACGCTACCTACTATGGTGGACCCAGACACGCTAAGTGATGCGTTCTTGACATCTATCGCAAACTCAGTACCTGAACAATATCCAGTTGCCATTCACAATCCAAGTTTATTGGCCGACGGATCTACCTCCCTGCACCTCGCCGAAGCCGGTGATGTATGGATGACTTTTGTTGACGAAGGCGCTGGGTACAAAAACGCCGTAGGAATCTTTACCTACGATAACGCAAACATCCCAACAACTGCATTGGACATCGACACGATTTGGACCGTTTTCGAGAACTTCTCGAGAAAATGGTCTGGTGGTGGTCTACTTGCCGGTGACAAGGTGTACATCGGTTCTTACCCTGCCGGCACCTACATCGGTTTTGCACTTATTGCAAACGGGTACGTATCGAACTCATCGAACTTCCGCAGCAACCCTACCTACTACAGCATTCCTGGGCTCAACCCTGAGACAAACGCTTCGAAAGCACAACACAACATCTTATTGTACGACGATATCGACAATCGCTTCGTGATCGGCTTTGAAGATTTGCAGCGTAGCAGCGGACAAAGCGATGAAGACTTTAACGACGCACTCTTTTACTGTACCGCGAACCCTCCTACAGCGATCGATACCTCAGGTGTTACCGAGATTGTTGACGAACTAGACGACTGTGATTACGATGGAGTTCCTGATGTGGCTGATGTTGCGCCATGTGATGCACGCTATGCAACCACCAATACTACTGCCGGAAAGCTCATGTTTGAAGATCTGTACCCATTCAAAGGCGACTACGACTTTAACGATATCGTTGTAGACTACGACGCTGTAGCTTGGAAAAACGGCTCAGGTGTCACCACTAAAATGGACTTCACCTTTACGTTAAAAGCCGACGGTGGTAGCTTAACCAACGGCTTTGGTCTAAGCATCGATGATCTTACGCCTTCTATGGTGGGCAACACTACGTTCACTATCGACGAGGGCGAGTTTGAATCTACGGATGATGCAGTATTCATCTTCACTGAGGACATGAGCTGGACAGGTGTAGGTATGATGAACAATACCAATGGTGGAAACCGTTCAACGGACTACCCTACCTACAGCGTATCTTTTGAAATCAATGGCGCGCAGTCTAGCGATGTGTTCTGGGGAGAAAAAATGAATCCATTCATCTTCCAAACCACTACAGACGGGAAACGCAACGAAGTACACTTGAAGTATAAAAAACCTACCGCAGGCGCAGCATTTGACTCGATCGGTACAGGTGACGACATCACCTTGTTAGAAAACACGATGTTCTCTGGAGACTGGACGGGAAGTACAAACTCAGTACGCTACTGGGCGAATGAATTCCACACGGGAGAAAGTACGCTTCTACCGGCTACTTCGGTGACCTATACTGACCGCAACGGCTACCCTTGGGCCATGCACGTCGACCGCAGCGTAAAGCATGCGAATGAGCGCATCTTATTTACCGATGCCTATCCAAACTTTAGTGTATGGATCTCTAGCGGTGGAGATTTAGACACGGATTGGTTCAGAACAGCAATCACGGGTAAGGTTTTTGAGTAATGGTTTATAACCTACCCTTGGACTAAAAGCACGGCAATGCTGGGCTTTTTGTTGTAGTAAGTATTTATTTCATATCTAAAGTAGTATATAAAGCTTAGTTCACTACTTTAGCCTTATGAACACACTGAAAAAGCTATTTCGCAACATACAGACCCTATTTCCTTGGCTTCAAGAATTGCGATTTAGTTTGCGCACTTGGGTGATAAAAACATTCAATAAACCGCCTGAGGACGATTTTTTGTTGATTCAGAAATTCCAACCCAGCAGTAACCAAGTTTTTCTTGATGTAGGTGCGAATCGCGGCGACATGATTTTATGCATGATGCTCAACGAGAAACTCGACAACAAGATCATCGGATTCGAGCCCAACAGTTTGATATTTAAGAGTACCGCGGAGCGAAGCTTTATCAAGGATAATCCGCGCGTAGATCTATTAAACATAGGACTTAGTAGTCAAGGTGGAGAGCTGACCTTGTACACGCCGCAATACCGTAATTGGGCCTTTGACGGACTTAGCAGCTTTAGTTATGAGAGTGCCTACCAGTGGCTTCGAAATGGCATGTGGAACTTCAATGAAAAACTCCTCACCATTCAAAAACACAGCTGTAAGGTAGAGCCGTTAGATCATTATGATTTCAACCCCTACTTCATCAAAATAGATGTAGAAGGATTTGAATTGGACGTGATTAAGGGCGCCTACAAAACGATCGAAAAACACTTGCCGATCCTGCTGGTTGAAGACATCACCGAAGACATCAAAACGGAGCTGCGTCCACTGGGATACACGTTCTATGGGTTTAAAAAAGGGCAAGGCCTGTACGACGGCTCCGGCGAGCTCAACACCTTCTGTCTTCAGCCTCAGCAGTTTGAGCTACTCAGCAAATAATAAACGAACCGCGCGCTAAATTTTCCGTTATTTGTGGGATGCTTAGCTACAGCGAACATATTAAATCCCCCGAATTGCCATGGGTAACTTTCGTCCATGGCGCGGGAGGATCTTCCACCATTTGGTACAAACAGCTCCGCTCTTTCAAAGCAGAGTTTAACGTCCTGCTCATCGACCTTCGTGGACACGGCCGTAGTAAAGCACCTTTTTACGAAAAGCTCAAACATTATAACTTCAGCACCATAGGCGATGAAGTCTTGGAAGTTTTAGACCATCTAAAGATCAAAAGCACTCACTGGATAGGCATCTCTTTAGGGACCATCATCATTCGTGACATCACCGAACG
>CATITW010000080.1 GCA_949547975.1 Cryomorphaceae bacterium
AGCGTGTCGTTCGACTGGGTAATGTCCATGGAGTTGTAGATGGATTTGTCCTGCAAGACGACGTGGCTCGAAAGTCCAGCATTTGCAAACTGTGTCATCGCCGTTTCGGTAGCTCCACGTAAGATATCATAGTCGATCACCGCGCTGGTTCCGTACCAGTCGATACTTACGCCATCAATACCAGAATACTTCATCCACAACGATTGGAGTTGCAGCACGAGGGTGTCTCGCGAGCTGTAGGGACCGATCGCCGGGTAGTAGTGGCTTGCAATCTCACGCCGACCGTCGGGAAGAATCGTCTCGGGGTCTTTCGTGTTCATCCGCCAGCGAATTCCCCAATAAGCATCCACTTCTTTTGTTTGGAACCAAGTGTGGTAGTAGACCAGCAGTTTCGTGGACTCCTGTTTACTCACGGAAACCGGGTTTTTTGGAATGACCTCGAACGTCGGATCTGTAGGCGGCGGCGGAGGCGGTGGTGGAGGATCAGGAGTGCTCGTCTCACAACTCATGAGGAATAGGGCACCAAAAAGAAAACAGGCTAAAGGCTTCACGAGAAGGGGGTTTAAGACCTTACTAATCTCGTGATTTTAAGTGAAAATACTTAGTTTTTGAAAAATTCTATTCCTGAGTTCAAATCTGACTACTCTGTTCTGTGGCCAATTTTTCTCTCAAGTTCAAGATCATCGCATTGCTCATGCTGTCTAGATCGTACTCCATCGACCAGCCCCAGTCCTTTTGCGCCTGGGAATCGTCGATACTCTCGGGCCAAGATGCTGCGATCTCATCTCTGAAATCTGGCTCGCAGTCCATGGTGAAGTCCGGGATTATTTTTGCTACGCTCGCCGCGATGGTCGTAGGATCAAAGCTGATGCCCGCGAGGTTGTAGCTGCTGCGAATTTTAACCTGCGCTGCAGGCGCTTCGGTGAGTTCGATGGTGGCGCGGATGGCGTCGTCCATGTACATCATGGGCAAGGCACGGTTGTTCTCGAGGAAACAGGTGTAGCGTCCCTGCTCGATGGCCTTGTAGTAGATTTCAACGGCATAGTCCGTGGTTCCTCCGCCCGGTTGCGACTTCCAAGAGATGAGTCCCGGATAGCGGATCGAGCGTACATCGACGCCGTATTTGTTAAAGTAATATTCGCACCAGCGCTCCCCGGCAAGTTTAGAAATGCCATAAACTGTTGAAGGTTCCATGACGGTTTGCTGCGGGGTATTTGTTTTTGGAGTGGTGGGTCCAAAGACAGCGATGGAGGAGGGCCAAAAGATTTTTTGAAGTACACCTTCACGGGCCAATTCCAACGCGTGCAATAAACTCTGCATGTTCAGATCCCAGGCCTTCATCGGAAATTTCTCACCCGTCGCACTGAGCATTGCTACGAGGTGGTACATGGTTGTGACGTTGTATTTCTCACAAACCGCGCGCATCGCATCGCCATCGCTCGCATCGAGGATCTCAAAAGGGCCTTCTTTTAAGACGGCGAGTTGTGGTTCGCGGATGTCGGTGGCTACGACGGCTTGGTTGCCATATTTTTCGCGAAGGGTAAGGGTCAGTTCGGTACCGATTTGCCCACAGGCGCCGAGGATGAGAATGGTGGTGTTCATACGCTGAATGTGATAAGTGTCAACTTTGGGAAGGTCAAAGATAACTTATCTTTGCACGAATAAATACGCATGCCATGGATCCAAATGCCGGAAAAAGAGATTTAGTAAATAGATGGAGTAGGGAAGAGCTCCAAGCAAAATTGGACGCGGAAACCTTTGAGAGAACTACGCTGTCTTTTTACAAATATGTCATCATCGAGGATCCGAAAAAGTTACGTGACGAGCTGTTTGCACAGTGGTCAAAGTGGGACTGTTTGGGCCGTATTTATGTTTCGCGCGAAGGGATTAACGCCCAGATGAATGTGCCAGAGCACCATTGGGATGCGTTTGAAAAGCACATTCACGACTATGCGTATTTTGCGGATGTACCGTTTAAAATTGCGGTGACGGACAAGACTGAGGGCAAAAGCTTTCTGAAGTTGAAAGTGAAGGTCCGCGAACAGATAGTTGCCGATGGTTTGCAGCCCGAGGATTACGATGTGACGGATGTAGGTACGCACCTTGCGGCGAAAGATTGGAATGAAGCTATCGAGCATGCCGATCCGGTAGTTGTGGACATGAGAAACCACTACGAAAGTGAGATCGGCCATTTTGAAGGCGCTATTCTGCCAGAAGCGGAGACCTTTAGAGACGAGTTGCCGATGGTGCTTGAGAAACTGAAGGGCCAGGAAGACCGCAAGATATTGTTGTATTGTACCGGTGGGATTCGCTGTGAAAAGACCAGTGCTTTCTTGAAACATCACGGGTTTAAGGATGTAAACCAGCTGCACGGCGGGATCATCGACTATGCGCGACAGATTGAGGAAGAGGAATTGGACAATAAATTTCATGGGATAAATTTCGTTTTTGACGAACGTCTAGGGGAGGAAATCTCGAGCGAAGTCATCTCGGAGTGTCACCAGTGTGGTCAAAAAAGTGCGCGACATACGAATTGTGCGAATAAGGCCTGTAATCTGCTGTTTATCCAGTGTGAAGACTGTGCAGAAAAGCATGAGGGATGTTGTACTCCGCAGTGTGTTGAGGTGATTCACTTACCGGAGGAGGAACAGATGGAGATCCGTCGTAAAGCAAAGGAAACCAAGCGTTTCCACAGACATACCAAAGTAAATTTGCGAGAAGCCTTTTCTAAGGAGTAACTTGTCAGCAGATTGCACCATAGATAACTACCTACACATCAATAGAACCACCAAATGCAAGACAAACGCCAAGAACTCCTCGACCTAAGAGTAAAAAGTAAAGAAGGCGGTGGCGAAAAGCGCATCGAAGCGCAACATGCCAAAGGCAAACTCACCGCTCGCGAGCGCATCTATTTCCTGCTGGACGAAGGATCGTTTCAGGAAACTGGCGCCCTAGTGCAACACCGCAGTAACCTCTTCGGATTAGATAAACAAAAGTTTCACGGCGATGGGGTGGTTACCGGCTACGGTACGGTAAACGGCCGATTGATTTATGTGTTTGCTCAAGATTTTACCGTGCTCGGAGGATCTTTAGCAGAAGCACACGCCGAGAAGATTGTTCAGCTGATGGATCTAGCGATGAAAACCGGTGCGCCAGTGATCGGTTTGAACGACAGTGGTGGCGCCCGCATCCAGGAAGGTGTGGTTTCGCTAGGTGGATACAGTGATATTTTTTACCGCAACGTTCAGGCTTCCGGCGTCATTCCTCAGTTCAGTGCAATGATGGGTCCGTGTGCCGGTGGCGCCGTCTATTCTCCTGCATTGACCGATTTTATCATGATGGTCGAAGACACTTCCTACATGTTCGTGACGGGGCCAAATGTGGTCAAGACCGTTACGCACGAAGAGGTGACCGCCGAGGAATTAGGGGGTGCAAGCGCCCACGCTTCCAAAAGTGGGGTAACGCACTTTACCTATGCGAACGAGATTGCGCTGATCGAAGGCTTGAAGACCCTGCTCAGTTATGTTCCTCAAAACTGTGACGAGCAACCGCCGTCCCTTCCGTACGAAGGTGGTGATGAGATGCGTCCAGGCTTGATGAGCATCGTTCCCGACAATGCGAATCAGCCGTATGACATGAAAGAGGTGATTGCAGGAACGGTCGATGAGGATAGTTTTTACGAAGTACATAAAGATTACGCTGAGAACATGGTGGTCGGCTTTGCCCGTTTGGCAGGAAAGACGATCGGTGTGGTAGCGAATCAGCCGGCATATCTCGCTGGTGTATTAGATATTCAGGCGTCCACAAAAGGTGCACGTTTTGTACGTTTCTGTGACGCGTTTAACATTCCCTTGCTCGTATTAGAAGATGTACCTGGCTTCTTGCCGGGAACGGATCAGGAGTGGAACGGGATCATTACGAATGGTGCGAAGCTGTTGTATGCCTTTAGCGAGGCTACGGTGCCGAGAATTACTGTCATTACGCGCAAAGCTTACGGCGGTGCGTATTGTGTGATGAATTCGAAACAGATCGGTGCCGATATGAACTTTGCTTGGCCGACGGCTGAGATTGCTGTGATGGGTGCAAAAGGAGCAGCGGAGATCATCTTTAGAAAAGAGATTGCTGCGGCGGAAGATCCAGCAGCAGAGCTTGCGAATCAAGAAGCGGGATATGCCGAGCAGTTTGCGAACCCTTACAAGGCTGCGGCTCGCGGCTACGTGGATGAGGTGATTTTACCGGAGGAAACGCGTGAACGTTTGATTCGTGCGTTCAAGATGCTCGAGAACAAAGCGACGAAGTTGCCGAAGAAAAAACACGGCAATGTGCCTTTATAAATGATTGTAGATACGCACTGTCATCTGTACGATGCTGAATTTTCAGATCGCAAGGCTGAGGTAGAGCAAGCTGCA
>CATITW010000081.1 GCA_949547975.1 Cryomorphaceae bacterium
CGTGGAGCTACCGAAACGGCGATGACACAGTTTGCAAATGCTGGACTTTCGAGCCACGTCGTCTTGCAGGACAAATCCATCTACAACTCCATGGACATTACCCAGTCGAACGACACGCTATCAAAACTTACTGCCGACTTTAACTACCTCAAACAACTCTCACAGGAGCCGTACTGGACCCGGCATAACAACGCTCCTATATTCATGGTCAAGGGTCCTGAGTTTGTGCGATCGCCATGGACTTGGGATTCTGCGTTTACCGCGAGCTCGTGGTCACCGGAAACCTTTGTGATTCAAGACCACAGCGGACATGTCACCGGAGCAGGGGAATACGGCTGGCCTTGGGGCGGCGGCGGTGATCATTTATCGAACCTTGAAAATTTCTACAAGACCCGTCCCGACGTGGAAAAAATTGGCGCAGTATATCCCGGATTCCGCGACTACTACACCCAAGGCGGTTGGGGAGGAGGCGTGAGCTGGACCATCGGGATGCAATCTGGCTCCACCCTTGAAGGTCTATTTAATCTCGCCAAAGACTATACATTTCCCTTCGTACAGATCACTACGTGGAACAACTACAATGAAGGAACCATGGTTGAACCGACCCTAGAAGAAGGGACCGTGCTGCTCGAAAAAATCATCAACTATGCGGGTGCGCCGTACGACTCCACCGACCTGAACCGTTGCCAGCGCTGGTACGAAGCTACACTTGCTGCCGAAGATGAGGTGGATCAAAAGATGTGTCGTCAGATCTATTACGAACTGATCAGCCTGAACACCCAGCGTGCGGACGAACTGTTCGACCTGTTGGAAGAATAACGAAGCTGCCTGTTTCAGATATCTACCTCGAAATAAAGACTTTCACCCTCTACTCCTTCCAAATCCAGGCGCCTGATATATTCAAACCCGAGCGATTCTAAAAGCCGTGTGCTAGCCTTATTCTCGAGATGGGTGATGGCACACAACTGCTCCATCTGAAAATGTGATCTAGCCACTTCCATCAACACACGCGAGGCCTCCCGTGCGAAACCATTACCCTCATATTCAGGTAACAATGCATAACCTAGGTCTACGAGATCAAGAGTAGGCCTAGCATACAATCCAGCAACACCGACCTTTACTCCACGCTCTTTCTCCACCAAGGTGTAATTACTAAAACCGCGATGCTTTAATTGAGTAAGGGGTCTGTTGCGAATAAAAGTACGTGCATCTGCTTCAGTGCGAATGTTGCGGTCGCCTATAAAACGCAAGGCCTTATCCGAGGTAAACACTTTTAGAATAAACGCAGCATCTTCTTCGGTCGTGGGTCGAATCCATAATCGATCCGATTCAAACATGTAGTAGCCACTCATCCCTCTACTCATCTGTATACCAAGAGCTGTACTTCTGGTAGTTGTTAGCGATGCGCTCTATTTCGCCGCTTCGAAGTCTTTCCGGCACTGGCCCAATCTGTTTAGCCGGGACACCGGCCCACAACGTGCCTGCTGGTACGCGAGTTCCTTGGGTAACCACGGAACCGGCGGCGATGATGCAACCTTGTTCTACGGTACAATTGTCCATGACGATGGCTCCCATGCCGATCAACACGTTGTCCTCTACAGTGCAGCCGTGGACGACTGCGTTGTGTCCGATACTTACGTTATTTCCGATGACCGTCGGGTATTTCTCGTAGGTGCAATGGATGGTCGCATTGTCTTGAACGTTCACGAAATCTCCTAAGGTGATGGCGTTTACATCGGCGCGGATGACGCTCCCGTACCAAAAGCTGCAGCCTTTTCCGCATTTGAATTGGCCAATTATGACCGCATTCTCAGCCACAAAAGCATCTTCACTTACCTCGGGCGTATAGCCGCGTAATGGTCGAATCAGAGACATAGACATTGGGTTATTTCGTTCCGGGTAAACTAGAATAAATAATTGGTTCCGCAAAAAATGGTCGCTCGTAAAAGACCGCATAGAAATCCTCTATCGAGTGAGCGATGAGATTGGTCGGCCTTGATGTATTTTTGTTCCTTGAAAACAGCAAGCACTATGGACATCAAAAGAGTACCAGTCAGCATATACGCGGAAATGACCCCGAATCCAAAGGTCATGAAGTTTGTCAGCAACAAGCTGCTACTTCAAGCAGATTCCGTCGAATTCCGCAACATCGAAGAGGCAAAACCATCGCCACTTGCAACGAAACTGTTCCACTTCCCATTTGTCAAAGAGGTGTTCATCTCAGGAAACTACATCGCTATTGCAAAATTTGACGTGGTAGAATGGGACGACGTAGCACAAGAAGTACGCGTCTTTGTCACAGACTTCTTACAAGAGGGCGGC
>CATITW010000082.1 GCA_949547975.1 Cryomorphaceae bacterium
CAAGATGCTCACGGGCATGTGCCGCGCTGAGCTGCACACGAATACGGGCTTGGTCCTTCGGTACGACCGGGTAGAAGAAGCCGATCACGTAGATGCCCTCGTCCAAGAGCATATCTGCAAACTTCTGGCTCAAGGCCGCGTCGTACAACATGATCGGTACAATCGCACTGTCGCCGTCTTTGTAGTCAAAACCTGCTGCTGCAACGCCCTTTTTAAAGTAGTTGATATTCGACTCGAGCGTGTCGCGCAGTTCCGTGCTTTCGCTCAACACCTTAAACACTTCGATCGAAGCGCCTACGATGGTCGGAGCGAGTGAGTTTGAGAACAAATACGGTCGTGACTTTTGACGCAACATCTCGATGATCTCTTTGCGACCTGTGGTAAATCCACCCATCGCACCGCCGAGCGCTTTTCCTAAAGTTCCCGTGATGATGTCCACACGGCCCAGTACATTTTTAAGCTCCACAGTACCGCGGCCCGTCTTACCGATGAACCCGGTGGCGTGGCACTCGTCGACCATCACTAGGGCGTCGTATTTGTCGGCAAGGTCACAGATCTTATCTAGTTGAGCGACATAGCCGTCCATGGAAAACACACCGTCAGTCACAATGATTTTGAATCTTGCACCGTCGGCCGCTTTTAATTGGGCTTCGAGATCCTCCATGTCGTTATTCGCATAGCGGTAACGGGCCGCCTTACACAAGCGCACCCCATCGATGATCGAAGCGTGGTTCAAGCTGTCCGAAATGATCGCATCCTCCGCCGTTAAGAGTGGTTCAAACACCCCGCCGTTCGCATCAAAAGCCGCGGCATATAAAATGGTGTCCTCCGTATGAAGAAACTCTGCAATCTTCGTTTCCAATTCTTTATGGATGTCCTGCGTTCCGCAAATAAAGCGAACCGAACTCATCCCAAAACCGTGCGTATCCAGCGTTTTGTGGGCGGCCTCAAGCACTCTCGGGTGCGAGCTCAAGCCCAAATAGTTGTTCGCGCAAAAGTTCAAGACCTCTTCGCCGTCCGTAGTCTTGATCACTGCGTCCTGTGGCGTGGTGATGATGCGCTCACGTTTAAACAATCCTGCTTCTTCGATCTCGCGAAGTTGCGTCCGTAGGTGTTCTTTTAAATCTCCGTACATGTAGAGCCGATTTTGGGTTTCAACGTCAAAATTAAGGGATGAAGCTTTGTTTTGAAGTCCAAGCCAAGCTTTCTTTTAGACAATCCAAAGCGCGGTCCGCACTGCATTCATCCTGCTCGATGTAATAGTGCTGTAATCCGCTCAGCTCGGCATGTGCAAAAATCCGTTCCCAGTCGATCACGCCTTGTCCCACGGGAACCTGCGTTGTAGTATCCGCAGCAAAATCCTTAACGTGCCACAGCGGGAACCTACCCGGGTATTGCTCAAACCAATCCACTGGATCTTCACCCGCGAAGGCAACCCAATGCAGGTCCATTTCAAAGACCACGTTTGTGCCCTCCAGGCTCTTCAGCAAGTATTCATAAGCAGTCATCCCTTCTGGGTCGTTCGCGTCGATAGGTTCAAACTCAAAATCGTGATTGTGCCACGCTGCAACCATCCCGCGCTCCCTTGCAGCCTCTCCGAGCTGGCTGAGGTACACCACGAGATGCTGGTAGCCTTCCTGTGTTCTCCAAGCTTCATTCATCCAAGGCACAACGATCCAGTGCTGTCCTAGCTTTTCTGCAGCATCGAGCATGTCAGGAATACTCGCCGTAGAGATAGGTCCTACCTCTGGCGTTACAATTTCCATGGGTAAATAATGTCCGCTAGGGCTCGCAAGTGCAGATTCGGTTAAGAGGCCGTGGAAATGGTCCGGAGTATAGCCGAAAAAGCCACCTTCATTAAAGCCGAAGGTCTCTACTTGCTCGTAGCCCATGGCTGCGGTTTCTTCGATAGCGGACTTTACCGCTGCGCTATCAGTGAGGTGTTCGCGAATGGTGTAGAGCTGGTACCCTTTTTTAAACTCCATGTTTTCAGTGTCTTCTGTGGATAAAGGGGCGGTTTCGGCCGGTGTTTCAGGTGAGGTCTGGCACGCAGAAAGTAGCCCTGCGAGCAACAATGTGGCTATAGTTGTGTTCTTCATGTCAACGATTAAATGGTTGTTCTTGGCTGAAATTAGCAGAAAACCTCCAATTTTGCCCCTATGCGAGTAGACAAATTCTTGTGGTGCGTGCGATTATTCAAAACGCGCAGCCTTAGCGGCGAGCAGGTCCGCTCGAACCGTGTTTTTATGGATGAAGTGGCTGTGAAGCCCTCTCGATCCGTAAAGCCTGGTGACATTGTTACGTTGAAACGTCATGGTTTTGATCAGATGTTCGAGGTCCTTGCGCTGCCGAAGAGCCGATTGAGCGCAAAATTCGTAGAAGACTATATCAAAAATGTCACGACCCAGGAGGAGCTTGAGAAAGAGGAGTTCTTGCGTTTAGCTCGAAACGTAACCCGACAAAAAGGGTTAGGTCGACCCACTAAAAAGGATCGCCGCGATATCGACGGTCTTTTCGAGGACTAAAAAGGGGGCAATAGAGCACTTCTTTCCACCGTCTATTTGAGTCCATATGCTCAGTATTGGCAATATCTACAGGGCTGTCCGGCATTTGTCCGGTAGCGGGAGTTGCGGTTTGGTTTTTGCCGATGCACATTTGAATGTCATAAGTACGCTTAATCACAAACAGACACACTTAACACGTATGCGTAAACACACACAAAAGCTATTCGGGGCCTTCTTGCTGGTCCTTTTAGCAAGCTCCCTTCAAGCACAATACAAAGGTATCGTGATTGATGCAGCAGATAAGAGTTCGCTTCCTGGCGCAGTTATTCAAGCTGAAGGAACAGGAACAACGGCAATGACGGACATGGACGGGAATTGGTCTTTGGATGTTCCAAAGGGAACAGAAATCTCAATCAGTTTCGTAGGTTATGTAAGCAAGTCGATCATCCTCGGCGATCAAAAAGACTTGCGTATTGCGCTCTCCTATGATCAAGCATCTTCCACTTTGGATGAGGTCGTAGTAGTAGGATACGGTACACAGAAAAAGAGCAACGTTACTGGTGCCATTTCTAGTGTAAAATCTGAAGATCTTGAAGATTTGCAGTTGCCTCGTCTAGAAACTGCTTTGCAGGGACGTACTTCAGGGGTGCAGGTGCTTCAAAACTCAGGTGCTCCAGGTGCAGCGTCGGTAGTTCGTATTCGCGGTACATCTTCGATCAACGGATCAAATCCTTTATATGTAGTCGATGGTGTGATTATCGGTGGTGGTATCGACTTCTTGAATCCAAACGACATTGAGACCATCGAGGTACTTAAGGATGCGGCTTCGGCAGCAATCTACGGTGCGCGTGGTGCGAATGGTGTAATCATCGTAACTACTAAGAATGGATCGCGTGCTAAAGGCATGGAGGTGAACTTCAGTTCGTACCAAGGGGTTCAGAACGCTTGGAAACAACTTCCAGTATTGAACTCGCGTGAGTACGGTACCATTCAAAATGAAATGGCAGCAGCGGCAGGGCAGAGCATTCCTTACCCAAATGCTGCAGAGCTGGGTGAAGGAACGAATTGGCAAAGCCATGTGTTCAATCCAAATGCAATCATGCGCAGCACTGACTTTAGCATCAGTGGAGCATCGGATAAGGGTTCGTACTTTTCTTCTGTAAGTTACTTTGATCAGGACGGTATCGTAGCTGAAGGCAAGTCGAACTTTTCTCGTTTATCAGCACGTCTTAACACTACGACTAAAGCGAACGATCGCTTGACAGTAGGGTGGAACGTAGCGTATACGCACAACGAAAGCCAGACCGTAGCAGAAAACACAGAATTTGGTTCGCCACTAGGTCGCGCGCTCAACATGGATCCATTAACGCCATTGTACGAGACAGATCCTACGGTATTGGCAGGAAGTCCGTACACTTCAGGTGGAAGCCTTAGAGGGAATTTGGTACGTGATGCGGGAGGTATTTATGGTATCTCAAACCGTGTGACTTCGGAGATCGTCAACCCGGTTGCAGCGTATCAGATCGCCAACAACTATGGCTGGTCAGACAAAATTGTCAACAACACCTACGCTGAATATGAGATTGCAGAAGGATTGAAAGCGAGAACGAGCATGGGGGTTGACCTCGCGTTCTACGGCGGAAACGGATTCACGCCTTCGCACTATTTAAATGCAACGAACTTCTTAGATACCAACCTAGTATACAGCAACTTTAATAGAGCGTTTACTTGGATTTGGGATCAAACGATTACCTACACAAAAGACTTCGGCGATCATCACTTTGATGGTTTAGTGGGCCATAGTGCTCAGGAAGTTCAAGGGCGTTACCTCGGTGGTAGCAAACGTGATGTGCCTGTTTCTACCTACGATGGCGCAACGATTGACTACGCTCGTAACGAGGTTAGTGAGCAGGTGTATGGAGGATATTGGGAGCGTTATGCGATCGAGTCCTACTTCGCCCGTGCTAACTACGATTACAAAGGAAAATATGTCGCAACTGCAGTGATGCGTGCGGATGCTTCTTCAAATTTCGGTTCGAACTACCGCTGGGGGTACTTCCCGTCACTTTCTGCCGGTTGGAACATTCACATGGAAGACTTCTGGGTGTATGATAATGTAAACCAATTAAAACTGAAAGCCGGTTACGGTCTCAACGGTAACGATGCAGCAGGTTCTTTGGAATATGCTTCAACCATTGTCGGTGGTCGTTCGTACACGTTCGGTCGTGACGAGGTCTTAGTAAACGGAACGGCGCCAGCTCAGGTGGCGAACCCTGATCTTCGCTGGGAAAGTGTAAGTCAGTTCAACGTGGGTATCGAAATGCGTGCTTTTGATTGGTTGACGATCAACGCAGATTTCTTTAATCGCGTTACCAACGACATGAAAACACGTATTCCATTGCCAGACTACATCGGTAATGATGCGCCTACAGCAAACATCGGTACCATGCTCAACCGCGGTGTCGATCTAGAACTAGGTTACGACAAAACCTTCGGCAAGGACTTCCGCTTCGGAGCTAGTGCAAACCTCAGTTTCTTGAAGAACGAAGTAGTTCTTTTAGGTAACGAGTCAGGCTTCTTGACTGGACAAACTTGGGGACCACAAGGTTTAGAGATCACACGTATCACTGAAGGAGAGGCGATCGGTCACTTCTACGGTTTCCGTACGGACGGCATCTTCCAGACGCAAGACGATGTGTTTGCACACACGGGTGGTGAAAACGGCGACACCCTTCAGCCAGGTGCTGTAGCAGGTGACTTCCGCTTCGTGGATGTGAACGGTGACGGTGTGATCGATGCAGACGACCGTACAGTGATCGGTAACCCAACGCCAGACTTTACGGCTGGTTTGAACATCGACATGTCGTACAAGAATTGGGATTTCACGGTTTTCGGACAAGGCGTCTTTGGAAACGACATCTACAATGCAACTCGCCGTTACGATTTGCCTACAGCGAACATGACGGGCGCTGCACTGGACCGCTGGACGGGAGAGGGTACTTCAAACAGCTACCCGCGTTTAACGTTCCAAGACGACAATATGAACTTTGCACGTAGTTCTGACTTCTATGTAGAAGACGGTAGCTTCTTCAGAATCAAAAACCTACAGATCGGTTACAACATCTCTGGCGACATCGCAGACAAGCTGATGCTTCGCAAGATGCGTATCTACTATGCAGGATCGAACTTACTTACGTTCACGAACTACTCTGGTTTTGATCCAGAGATCGGTGCCGGTTTCGGTGTAGATCGCGGTATCTACCCACAAGCACGTGTACATAGCCTTGGAATTAATGTCACCTTCAAATAAGACAACGAAGATGAGAGCACAAATAAAAACAGCAGTAAAAGGATGCGTCGCAGTAGCGGTAGCAGCTTTCGCAACCGTAGGATGTTCAAGTGACTTCTTGACTACTACTCCTGTAGGTCGCGACCTTGAGATCAACTATTACCAAACAGAAGGACAAGCGTTTGAGGCACTCGTGAGTGTGTATGACGTGTTGCAGTGGAACGACCAGTACGGTTTTAGCATGCACCGCTTCTTGATGAACGTCGCTTCTGATGATACCTATGCAGGTGGTTCTGATGCTTCGGATCAGCCTTCGTGGGTGGCAACAGACAACTTTAGCTGGACACCGACTTTGGGTCCACAGGCGGGTTTCTGGAGAAAAAACTTCAAAGGAATATACAGAGCCAATTTATACCTCGAGAAGATCGACGGTATCGACGCAGCGTCTGCAGCTTTTAAGACTCGCACGAAAGCTGAGGTTCATTTCTTACGCGCTAAATTTTACTTTGATTTGGTACGCAACTTCGGTCGTGTTCCATTGATCAAAAGCACGCTTGACCCGTCGGAGTACTATTCCGTAGTTCAGTCTGCGCCAGAGGACGTGTATGCGTTCGTGGTGGAGGAATTGGAATTGGCGATTGCAGATTTGCCGACGAA
>CATITW010000083.1 GCA_949547975.1 Cryomorphaceae bacterium
ATTCGCAGACACCAGAAGCGAATTTTTCTCCAGATATATTCGAAAGTGCAAGACGCAGAGATCGCTGATGACCTCTTCCAGGAGACGTTTATCAAAATCATCCGTTCCTTGCGCAAGTCCAGCTATGAGGAGAAGGGTAAATTTTTGCCTTGGGCCATACGTGTGGCAAATAACACTACGCTGGACTATTTCCGCAAAGAGTCGCGCAAAAAAGAGTTTCGCCCGAGTGGAGAATTTACCGTGTTTGATGCCTATGGCGCTACCGACCGCTCGTACGAAGATGAGCTGATCGCTGGCCAAATCTCTGAGGACCTTTACAAGCTCATCGAGTTCCTTCCTGCGGAGCAGCGAAAAGTCTTAGAGCTGCGCATGTTGTGCAACTACAGTTTTAAAGAGATCGCCGAGGAAACCGAGGTCAGTATCAACACGGCCTTAGGGCGCATGCGTTATGCCATCACGAACATCCAAAAGCTGATGGTAGAGCACAATATTTCTTTAGATACGTGAGGCGCGTATACTATAACCTCCACCTTGAGCGTTACCTAAGAAATAACCCTCAAAAAGTAGGCTATGGCAACAACCTTACACCAAGAACATCTGGACGTGGGAGCGTCTGAAAATACCATCCAGTCGATATTGAGCTTTAGTAGATCCACCGCTGTTGTGGCCCTGCCCTCAGAAGTTGAGGAGCTCCAAGAAGTATTTAAAAACTAAAAAAGCCCGCTGCAGCGGGCTTTTTTAATGGTGTGAAATGTAGATTAATTGGCCACCTCTGAGAAGAACTTCAAACGCACTAAACGCAATTCCTCCTCTTCGTAATCCTCGCCAAACTCTTCATTCAACTCGGCGAGAGATCCTTCCTGAGCTTCTTCATTCAGAAAGTCAAACAGTTCCTCGATAGAGTCTTCATCGAGCACGTCTTCGAGACAGTAATCCAAATTAATTCTAGTTCCGCTCGTTACAATACGCTCCATTTCTTCCAACAGCTGCGGCATTTTTAGCCCTTTTGCACTAGCGATGTCTTCTAATGGAAGTTTGCGATCGGTACTTTGTATGATATAGACTTTCAAAGCACTTTTATTCGCAACAGATTTAAAGACCATGTCTTGTGGTCGATCGATGTTGTGCTCTTCGACATATTGTGCGATGGCTTCAATCATCGGTCCACCAAATTTCTTGGCTTTTCCTTCACCGACGCCTTGAATATTTTTCAACTCTTCCAGCGTACACGGGTAGACAGTCGCCATTTCGTTCAGCGAATGCTCGGCAAATACAGCATACGGAGGGACACTCTTTTTTGCAGCAATCTTCTTGCGCAAGTCTTTCAAGAGAAGGAACAACGCTGTATCCACAGCTACTACTTTTTTGGGTCCCGAACTCGCACTGTTGAGCTGTCCGTAGTCCAATTCTTTTCTCACGTTGAACGCCTTCGGTAGTTTCCCGGACTTTGCTTTCTCAGTCACCTGAATGGTGCCATAGGCATCGATATTCTTTTTCAGGTAGTTACGTATGAGTCCTTGACGAATCACTGCGCGAAGGTGCGTTTCGCTTTTGTCTTTATGATTGCCCCAAACCTCGAGCTGGTCTGCGCCGTTTTTGGCTAACGTAGCGCTGAGGTTTCCGCGAAGCAGGTTAACAATCTCCGAAGTTTTGAATTTCCCGTGGGTCAATTTCACCGCGGAAATCACGTCCAACAGTTCCGCCGAAGCTTCCACTTTTTCGCGAGGATGGCGGCAGTTGTCACACATTTTTTCTCAGGCGTCTTCATGAAATTCTTCGCCGAAATAATGCATCAGCTCCCTTCTTCTACAGGTTGCCGCTTCTGCATATCCAGTGGCCTCCTCGAGAAGTTGGCGGCCGATCTCTTGCTCACTGAC
>CATITW010000084.1 GCA_949547975.1 Cryomorphaceae bacterium
GTTATGGAGCAGATAACGCACAGTTAAATTTAGGTCGAGGTGCAAGTATCCTTTCCCCCGCCTCGTTCATTGCAGCCGATTCGATCAGCTATAACCTCAATGAAGAAGCCGGTGAGTTGTTTGCTGAAGCCTTAGTAGCAGATTCCGCCAAGGGTTTTGTTCTCGAAGCGCCCTACATTTTGTATGCGAAAAGTCACAATTATGTTGACGCACACTCCCCGGTTTACTACCGCCAGAGTTTGGATAGCGATACGATGTATGCCAAGGGCGATACGTTAAGCATTCGCGAAGACAGTGCTGGATTCAGAACGGTCCATATGTTTGAGCATACGGCCTTTTACAGTGAGAAATTTCAGGGGCGAAGTGCCCGATTCACCTATTTTGAGTCTAAAGAGGAATTGGCACTGTATCCAAATCCACTGCTTTGGGGGGATAAGAGCCAATTCAAGTGCGACTCTGCGCTCCTGATGCTCGCTGAAGAACAGCTCGATAGCCTCTATCTCCATCAAAATGTCCGCATTGTTTCACAAAGCAAAGATTCCAGCTACTTCGATGCCGCCTCCGGGAAATTCCTCTACGGGAGTTTCAAAGACAACAGCTTAGAGCGGATACTCCTTGAAGGAAATGCGCAAAGCATTATGCACAACTTTTCCTCAGCGGCCTCTCCTGACGGGGTAAATACCACAGCGTGTTCTTCGATCACTACCTTCTTCGAAGCGGGCGAAGTTCGTTCCGTGAAGGCCTCAACGGCGGTTGAAGCCAAATACCTCCCTTGGAACAATGGCGGGAAGAGCGCAGCCTCACTAGAAGGCTGTACTCCTCAGTTTAATGAACGTACCGAGAAAGATGAGGTACGTCCTATTCCTGCGCTAAAATTGCGGTAATGTTCGGCTTAAAATAGCCAGGGCCTTTGAGCACTTTGCCGTCTTCACGGTAGATCGGCTTACCATCTTCGCCCAATTTACTCATGTTGCTGCGTTGAATTTCTTCGAACACCTCCTCTATTTTGTCCTGCATCCCGTGGCTCAAAATAGTACCACAAAGGATATAGAGCATATCACCCAGCGCATCTGCAACCTCGGTCAAATCGCCGACTAAGGCAGCTTCTAAGTACTCTTGGTTCTCTTCTGCCATCAACTTAAATCGCAACTGGATGAGATCTTCGCGAATGGCCGCGACGGGCGCATATTCATTAGGGATTCCGAATGTGTCATGGAACTTTTCCACGTGTGAGATTTGCTTCTTCATAACGTCTTTATTTCACTCCAAAGAAAGTAAATTTGCAGCATGGAAAACATCACTACAGGACATTGGATTTTTGCAGGCGTCTTCGCCGTTAGTTTTTTAACCTTTCTGTTCTTCAGTTACCGCAAAGACCTGAGTATGCACAAGGTGCACTACAAAAGCGGTGGAATACAGGTATTGCTACTGATCGTCATTACCCTGTTTGTGCTGTTCGTTTTCAAACGCATCATGTAAGGCGACTTCTGCCTTATATTTGTAAAATAAGAGATTAACCCACTCGAATGAACCCATCACAGATGACAGAGAAGCAACAAGAAATCAGTTACAAAGAATACCAGGAAGAAATCAAAAACGACTACTACACGACCGTGCTCTCTCGAGAGTGCTCGCTCATGGGACGTCGTGAGGTACTAACTGGAAAAGCAAAATTCGGGATCTTCGGGGCCGGAAAAGAATTGGCACAGATTGCCTGGGCGAAAGCTTTTGAAATGGGAGATTTTCGCAGTGGTTACTACCGCGATCAGACCTTCATGATGGCGCTGGGTGAACTGGATGCGGTGAAGTTTTTCAATTCATTGTACGCAGTTACAGACGTCGAGCATGAGCCTATGGCCGGCGGACGTCAGATGAACGGTCACTTTGCAACGCGTAGTTTGGACGAGAACGGCCAGTGGGTCGATCTTACCGCACAATACAACAGCTCTTCGGACATCAGCCCTACCGCAGGACAAATGCCAAGACTTTTAGGTTTAGCACAAGCTTCGAAAGTCTACAAAGAAGTGGCTTTTGAAGGCTCAGAGAAGTTTTCAAAAAACGGGAATGAGGTAGCTTGGGGTACGATCGGCAACGCCTCTACTTCTGAAGGCCTTTTCTTCGAAACGATCAATGCTGCCGGCGTACTTCAAGTACCTATGGTCATCTCTGTTTGGGACGATGCGTACGGAATTTCGGTCGGTGCTGAATATCAAACTACCAAGGAAGACATTAGTGAAATACTCAAGGGGTTCCAGCGCGATGCTAACGGCAAAGGCTATGACATTTTCGTAGTGGACGCTTGGGATTACACCGCACTGATCAACACCTTCATGCAGGCATCGAAAGTCGCTCGCGAGGAGCATGTTCCTGTGATGATTCATGTCAAAGGCATGACGCAGCCTCAGGGACACAGTACTTCTGGTTCACACGAACGTTACAAATCGCCGGAACGTCTTCAATGGGAGAAAGACCACGATTGTATTTTGAAGTTTGGCGAGTGGATGCAAGCGCAAGGTATTGCGACGCAAGAAGAATTGGACGCGCTTACCAAAGATGCGAAGAAGGCTGCACGTGAGGGCAAGAAAGAAGCTTGGAAGATCTATCAAAGTCAGCCGATACGTCTTAGAAATGAGGTGCTTCCGTTATTGAAGGCCCTACAGTCTCAAGGTGAGAAAGGCATTTTTGTGACGCCAATTATTACCGATTTAGAGGCGGTTGAAGACATTGAGGTGGCACATTCATTTAAGGCGGTTCGCAAAGCATTGCGCACGGTTGTAGGTGACTCCCGAGTAGATACCGCCCCACTGAAGGGGTGGTTGGATAAAGAGTTCAAAGAACAAGACAAGCGCTACAGCTCACATCTGTACAGTGCGAACGACGCAGATCTTCTACTGAATTCGACGCCAGCAGATTACACCGATGCAGAGCCGGTAGATGCGCGCATCGTGATTCGTGATAATTTTGACCAATTGTTTGGCGATCATCCAGAACTCCTGGTGTTCGGTGAAGATTCCGGGAAAATTGGTGATGTGAACCAAGGTCTCGAGGGAATGCAAATCAAATATGGCGAAACACGAGTTTCTGATGCAGGAATTCGTGAAGCAACCATCATGGGGCAAGGGATCGGAATGGCCATGCGTGGTTTACGTCCAATCGCAGAGATTCAATACCTCGACTATTTGCTCTACGCGCTACAAATCATGTCCGATGATCTAGCAACGGTACATTACAGAACTGCAGGTGGGCAAAAAGCGCCAACCATCATACGTACCCGTGGCCACCGTCTAGAAGGCATCTGGCACAGTGGATCGCCGATGGGAACCATCATCAACTCGATCAAAGGGATCTACGTACTGGTTCCTAGAAACATGTCCAAAGCGGCAGGATTCTACAACAAACTCATGGAGCTCGACAACCCAGCACTGGTCATCGAATGTTTGAATGGTTACCGTAGAAAAGAGCTATTGCCTAAAAATTTAGGCCAATTCACTACGCCTATCGGTAAAGTAGAAGTGATGCGAGAGGGTACTGACGTCACTCTTCTTACCTATGGATCGAACTGTACCCTTGCAGAAGCTGCTGTAGCAGAACTTGCAAACTTGGGGGTCGACGTAGAACTGATCGATGCACAATCTTTGATTCCATTCGATATCGAGAAACAGGTGAGTGAAAGTTTGAAAAAGACCAACACGCTCATCATCTTGGACGAAGATGTTCGCGGTGGCGGGAGCGCCTTCTTATTGCAGAACATCTTAGAAGATCAGGACGGCTACCGTCACCTCGACAGTGCCCCTGTTACCATTAGCTCTAAAGATCACCGCCCCGCATTTGCTTCGGACGGAGACTACTTCAGCAAACCGTCCATAGACGATATGGTCGAGCAGATCTATGCCGTGATGCACGAAAAAGATCCAAATACTTACCCAGCGATTTGATGAGTACACCTTCCCCTCGCCTATTTCCGAACACCGTAGCTGGTGTTCTCGAGGCACTTGAAATGGCCTTTGGAAAAGGGATCTACGCCGACAAAGTCGTAGAACGTCTATTGAGACAAAACAAGAAATGGGGATCGCGTGACCGCAGCTTCGTGGCCGAACATACCTACGAGATGGTACGCTGGTGGGGGTTCTTATGGGCATTGCTCGACAAAGAGCCGTCCACCAAACGCAAGGACCTGCAAAAGTTGTTTGGCGTGTATTGGAAGTGGCGCGGTTATGAATTACCGGATTGGCCGAAATTTGATGCCGTTCGAGATTTCGATGTTGCAGCGGCCAAGAAATCTTTAACCACAGTAGCACAAAAGGAAAGCTACGCAACGTGGTTTGATGCACTTGCAAGCGAACAACTAGGAGAACAATGGCCCGTTATTGCGGCTGCAATGAATACACCAAACACGGTAAACATCCGAGTAAACCCGTTGAAGTCAACGCGCACTGCAGTGATTGAGGCACTAAATGATGCAGGTATCGCCACCTATGACCATCCCGTATTTCCAAATGCATTGTGCTTAGAAGGTCGACCTAAACTCAACAATATTGCGGCCTTTAAGCAAGGATGGTTTGAAGTTCAAGACGCAGGGTCCGCGGAAATTGGTCATTTTCTAAACCCCACTCCGGGCAGCACGACTATCGATGCTTGTGCAGGCGCTGGGGGTAAAACGTTATTGCTCGGTGCGCTGATGGATAACAAAGGGACGCTCATCGCTATGGATGTGGAGGGGCGCAAACTAGGTGAACTGAAAAAGCGCACACAGCGCAGTGGCTTGAATATCGTGGAGACCCGAGCTTGGGAAGAAGCAGGTGTTTTAGAAGAGTTACGAGAAACGGCAGATTACCTGCTTTTAGATGTTCCTTGTTCTGGAACGGGCGTCATTAAACGAGAGCCCGATACCAAATGGAAATTGGCCCAGGAGCATCTGGACCGTTTAGAAGAAGTACAAGCAGATATTTTGCACCGCTATCCTGCGATGCTCAAGCCCGGCGGGACGCTTGTCTACGCTACGTGTAGCATCCTTCCTATGGAGAATACGAATCAGGTACAATTGTTCTTAAAGAATCACCCGGAATTTACCTTGGAACAAGAGCGAACGGTGAATCCCGCAGCGAATAATGACGGGTTTTACATGGCAAAGCTTAAAAAGCAGGACTAATGCGTACCACAGAATCTACTTCCCTACACGATCATCTAGAGCA
>CATITW010000085.1 GCA_949547975.1 Cryomorphaceae bacterium
AGGATGCTGAAACGCTCGTCGCAAATGTTGTTGAAGCGTTTGGCGGAGTAGATATTGTCGTTAATAATGCGGGAATCACCAAGGATACGCTGCTTATGCGCATGACCGAGGAAGACTTTAACCGTGTGATCGAAGTAAATTTGAATTCGGTATTTAACATGACAAAGGCGGTACAACGTACCTTCTTAAAACAGCGCTCAGGCTCATTGATCAACATCAGCTCTGTTGTTGGAGTTAAGGGCAATGCTGGACAGTCGAACTATGCGGCTTCGAAAGCGGGAATTATCGGATTCACGAAATCCGTCGCCTTAGAATTGGGCTCTAGAAATATTCGCTGTAACGCAATCGCACCAGGGTTTATCGAGACAGAAATGACTGCGGTACTTGACGAAAAGACCGTTCAGTCTTGGAGAGATAGTATTCCACTAAAACGTGGCGGTTCTCCAGAGGATGTAGCAAACGCGTGTTTGTTCCTTGCTTCAGATATGAGCGGATACATCAGCGGTCAAGTGTTGAACGTTTGTGGAGGTATGTTGACCTGATGAACATCTATGTTGCCGTTATTATCGCGCTTTTCGCTGGTATTTCGGCGGCTATATACGCCTATGGCATAAAAGAAAGCGTCAGTACTCATCGAGTGCTGGCGCTTTTGCGTTTTGTATGGTTTGGACTGTTGTGCTACGCCTTAGTTTCTCGTCCTGTTTCCGTAACCTCGACCACTGAGGTGCCCGAGCCGCTTACAGTGCTTATCGATACTTCTAATTCCTTAGACGTATCGATAAGCCCAATCTTGTCACGGGTCGAAAATAGTATTCGTCGTAAAAACATTCCTACCATCGTTCGTCCCTTCAATGAACGATCTATCCCCTCGAACGGACCGTGGATGTATCTTGGGGACGGTCACATCGCTTCCCTAGGTAAAGAGGTGTCAATGCCGTCTGCCGCTGTTTTTCTTCCAGCAAAAGCGCTCGTTTCGCTTCCATTGATCTCGTCCATAGCTGTACCTACTAAAGTGCAAGCAGGGAGTTCCTTTCAAGGAACGGTGCACGCAGACCAGGGTGCTAGAGTACGGGTAAAAGGGATGGGGCAAACTTCGACAACAGCCAGTTTTAAGTTTACTGCTCCTCGTTCAACAGGTAACGTTATACTTACTGCCATTGCTGAACTCGATCAGCGTAAGGACACTTTAGAGGTAGAAGTAGAGGTGGTGGATCACTTCTCGAGCTGGTTGGTGATTAGCGCCGCGCCGCATCCACACGAAGGCATGATACGCCGTTATGCTTTGCGTCATGGCATTGCGGTGCGCTCAACAACGTTTGACCAGGTAAAGCAGCCGTGGTCAGGGCCATCGGTAGTGATTGGAGGTACGCCTGCTATGAAACAGCGGATGGAAGTCTGGTGCAAAGGACCGGTCTGGTTCATGTCAGATGCAACTCCTTTGGAAGCAACTACCCGTAGAACGGTGCAGGTCCCAAGCTTCCCAACGGGCCACCCTCCGCTGAGTTCAAAGGTCCGTGTAGCAGTAAAAAATGCACAGCTACGCCTATCAGATCGTCGCATCGAGAGTAGTGGTATTCAGTGGTATGCTTCAGCGTTGGAATCGGCTAAGAATCAGGAGCTGTTCGAAGAATTGTGTGCGTGTCTTGCGGTGTGGCATACGCCAAATAGAATAGAAGTAAATGTTCCCCAGCGGCTCTTTCAGGGGCAGTCATACACCTGCTCTGCGGCGGCAGTCGGGGGCAATAATGTACCGCTGGTTGCGGATGTGGAAGTCATGGTCCGGGATGCAAATGGTGCAGTGGTGGACCGCCCAAAGGTGGAAGCAGCATTGCGGGGATTCTCGTGGAACCTTGGTTTTTCTTCGCCGGGACGCTATTCGCTGGAGATTGTTGCGAGTATTGGCGGGACTTCTTTGACGACTTCGCGCAGTTTTGAAGTTGCTGCCTTGGATGTAGAGTCCGTTCGCGGATTTAATACGAGGCTTTGGGATCGTGCTGAGGAGGCAGGCATGACTGCTTTTAATGGAGTAGAGCAGTGGGACCCAAGTAAGGTAGATTGGACATATCGTACGGTGGAAAGCGTCAAAAAAAATCCCCAGCACAACAGATGGTGGTACTGGGGATTTGTATTGATTTGTGCTGCTACGGAATGGTTGCTCCGTCGCCGACAAGGTATGGTTTAGAGGTTTTCAGCAAGGAATGTTCCGAGCGCCTCAGGTTCCATATTTTTCCCTACGATAATGCCGTTGTCGTCTAGCAAGAGGTTTTGAGGAATGAATTGGATGCCGTAGAATATGGAGATTTCGTTTTGCCATCCGCCTAAATCGCTCATCTGTGGCCAAGGCAGTCCGTCTGCTTTAATCCCCTCAACCCATTTCGCGCCGTCATTGTCTAAGCTGATGCCCACGATGTTAAAGCCTTGTTCGTTGTAGGTGTTGTAGAGTTCGACGAGCGCTGGATTCGCTGCGCGACAAGGTCCACACCACGACGCCCAGAAATCTACCAATACATAGGTTCCTTCAACGCCAAGTACACTGATGGTATCGCCTTCAGGAGTTGCTTGAGAGAAGTCGGTGAAAGTCGCGCCGATCGCACTTTTGCCCATCACTTCCATTTTCTCTGAAAGTTTCTTGAAATCAGGACTGTCTTGCTGTTCTGCTGGAATCTGATCTGCAACTGCCTTGTAGTCCTCGTACGTCAAGTCCGAAGCATTCGAGCTTAGAATGATTGCCGCGCCTAGCACTCCATTGCGTTTTGCAAAGGCAAGGGTAGCGCTGCTCTGTGCTGCGAGCATGCTCATGGCTTCACTGCGAATGGCTTCTTGGGTCACGGTGTCTTTGAGCTGCATGGCTTCGCCGTATTTTGCTTGCAAGACTTGCATCGTTTGACCGAAGGTTTCAGAAACGGCTGTAAAGGCATCGGCAGAATCGTTCATTACACCCGCCTCGATGGAATATCCGCTAAGGGTATCAAAAGAAACGCTTACTGCGGCACCGTCGTGGTAATACACTGCTGGCTGGCCCAATTCAGCGATTTCGACCATGGCGAATTGGTTTGGAAAATCCGGAATATGCGTGGCCAATTTTCCGTCATTCAAAGTGCCTTCAAATAAGATCTCGTTATTTTCAATGGACACTTTTACGGGGCTATTTCCTGCTGCAGGTGCATCTATTTTCAGCTCAAAGCCTTCTTGATCGCTCGTACAAGCGAA
>CATITW010000086.1 GCA_949547975.1 Cryomorphaceae bacterium
ACCGTAAGTACGAACTGGATCATCCTCAGCGCCGTGGTTACCATCGGTGTGATCGTAGGGGGTATCCTCCAGGTCATGCAGCTGAGCATTTCGGAAATCTTGCAACAGCGCATATTCACACGTGCTGCGTTCGAATTCACCTACCGCATTCCTAGGTTCCAAAACACGTCCATTCGCGGCAAATACCCACCTGAACTGATCAACAGATTCTTCGATACGCTCAACGTGCAAAAGGGGTTGTCGAAAATCCTCATGGACTTTAGCTCTTCAGCGATGCAGATTTTGATCGGTCTTGTGCTGCTATCGACCTACCACCCGTTTTTCATCACCTTCGGTATAGCATTGATCGTACTTCTAACGGCCATTCTCTACTACACAGGGCCACGTGGACTGGAGAGCTCGATGAACGAAAGCACCTACAAGTACAAGATCGCGCACTGGCTGAAAGAAATAGCCCGCACCATGGACACGTTCAAACGCGCCGGTCACACCGAGCTCCCGCTGGAGCGGACCGATGGTTTGGTAGAAAAATACCTCGAACACCGTAAGCGTCACTGGCGTGTGCTGATCTTCCAATATGCAAACATCGTCGGTTTCAAAGCACTCGTCACCCTCGGACTTTTGATCCTAGGGGGTCTTTTGGTGATTCAAAACGAGATCAATATCGGGCAGTTCGTCGCTTCGGAAATTGTCATCATTTTGATCATCAACTCCGCGGAGAAACTCATCCTCACCATGGAGCCGATCTACGATGTACTCACAGCGGTGGAAAAGATCAGTTCGGTGACCGATATTCCGCTCGAGGAAGACCAAGGGACCGTTCCCTTCTCACAGATAGACACAGGTATGGGAGCAAGTGTAGAATTGAACGACCTGTGCTACACTTCTCAAGATGGAACGCTGCCTATTTTACGTCACTTGAACCTCGTTATTCCTTCAGGGGCACGTGCAGTGATTACCGGTAAGAACGGTTCAGGAAAGTCGACACTGCTTCGACTCCTTGCCGTACAATACGAACCGACTTCTGGAAATGTCAGTTTTAATGGACACGCCTCAGGCAACCTAAACACGGCCGATCTGAGATACCATGTTGGAGACTGCTTCTTATCGGAGGATTTGTTTGAAGGGACGCTAATGGAAAACATAACCTTGGGAAGACCTGAGATCGAGTATTCCGACCTAGAGTGGGCAGTGGAAGGACTGGGACTTCAAGCCTTCCTGCGCAGCTTGCCTAAAGGTTACGAAACGCCAGTTGGACCCACCGCGATTCCATTATCAAGCAGCTTGGTGGAACGCATTCTGTTAGCCCGCGCTATCGTCACGCGTCCAAGATTACTGCTGATGGATGATATTTTCCACCTGTTCGATCCTAAGGAGCGCAAAACTATTGTGGACTTTATTTGGGATAAAAAACAACCCTGGACGCTGGTTGCTGCATCTAACCTCGATGTGGTAAAAGAGCACAGTACCAAAATCATAGAACTTTAAGCCATGCTGAACATATCTAACCAAAAAGTAAAAGACCGTTTGCAGCCGGAGCGTTACAAGAGCTTTGGCATGTTGCACAATCCTTTTATTGGTAAAAAAGTCAAGCGCAACATTATAATTGCCGCGTTGCTGAGCCTATTTGCACTCTTTTTGCCATGGACACAGAACATCCAGGCGAAGGGCAAGGTCACGATGCTTAAACCCGGCCAGCGCCCGAACGAGATCGAAGCTGCCATTGCCGGACAGATCGCAGAGTGGTATGCGAATGAAGGAGATCTGATCAAAAAAGGAGACACCATCGCACGATTGCGAGAGATTAAAAGTGAATATCTCGATCCGCAACTCATCTTACGTACCCAGGAGCAGGCACAAGCCAAGCAAGAAGGTGTAGAAGGGTATGAAATGAAGGTTGAAGCACTCACAGAGCTGATCAAAACCCTTAGAACGAATCAGCTGGTGAAAGCGCAAAGTTTGGCCTACAAGCTGGATGCTGCGATCGCTTCAGCGACAGCGGATAGCGTGAATTTCGCATCAGAAGCGGAAAATCTCGAGGTTGCGAAAGTTCAAGCGAAACGCTTTGAAGATATGGTGGAGCAAGGCCTGATCAGTAACACAAAGGTGGAGCAGTACAGGGTAAAATTGGCCCAGCAGCAGGCGAAAGCAGAGAGTGCGCTTGGGAAGTGGGAAAACAGCCAAAACAAGCTCTTGGATGCGCGCTTAGAATTGTCGAATAACACGAATGCATTTTTGGAGAAAATTTCAAAAGCGCAGAGTGATTTAGCGACCGCGAAAAGTAACCTTGCCTCGAGCAAAGGAGAATTGGCCAAGCTTAAAAACAAGCTTGCCAGTCTTGAGGTTCGTAACGGGTATTACTACATTATCGCCCCTCAAGAAGGGATGTTAGCGAAGGTGAAAAAGCAAGGTTTGGGAGAAACGGTAAAGGAAGGTACAGCCCTTGCGACCATCGTTCCGACCAGCTACGACCTCGCGGTGGAACTCTACATCAGCCCGATCGACATGCCGCTGATCCATGTGGGTTCACGCGTCATGTTCCAGTTTGACGGCTGGCCAGCGATCGTCTTTAGAGGATGGCCGAACTCGAGCTATGGTACTTTCGAAGGTTCCGTGGTAGCCGTGGACCAAGTAACCAATGAGAATGGGAAATACCGCATATTAGTGGCCCCAGGAGAAGTTTGGCCGGAAAACATGCGTGCAGGAACCGGAGCACGCGGGATTGCGCTTTTGAACAACGTTCCTGTGTGGTACGAAATCTGGCGCCAATTCAATTCGTTCCCACCCGACTACTACGAGCCCATTGTCGCCAAAGAAAAGGTCGACAAGCCTAAAATCAAGATCAAATAATGAAGCGTAATCTCCTTTTATTCGTTCTCTTTCTGGGCAGCCTAAGCGGGGTTGCGCAAACGCAGCCAAGCCCGAGGACCTTATCCCTTGAGGAGTACCTTACTTGGGTCGATCAGTACCACCCATTGCTCAAAGCCGTGGGAAACAGACTGCCGATCGCCAAAGCAGAACGCCTCAAAGCTCGTGGCGCATTCGACCCTACCCTTGTGGGCGATTTTGCCAGCAAGGAATTCAAAGGCGAGGAATACTACCGCTTGCCTTCATGGTCGCTGAAAAGCAACACCCGCGGCCCGGTGGCAGTATCGCTCGACTGGAACCAGACTGCAGGTCTCTATACGAACCCCCAGGACCAACTCCCTGAAGAAGGACTCTTTGCCGTGGGCGGAATGGTGCAGCTCGGAAACGGCCTGATCACTGACAAACGCCGTACGGACCTCGCACTCGCCAAAGCCGCAGTGGGACTTACCGAAGCACAGGCAGAGCTATACAGAAATGAGCTATTGCTCAAAGCCTCGAAGGCCTACTGGAAATGGTACAGTACACATCAAAGTTTTGGGGCGTACGAAAAAGCCATCGCCGCCGCCCGTGAAGTATACGCCTTCACCATGCAGAGCTTTACCGCTGGCGACGCCTCCGCGATGGACACCCTCGATGCAAGTGCATTGCTAAGCACTTGGCAAGCCGATTATTACAATGCGCGGAAGGACGCGATTGAAGCGTTGTTTGAAGCATCGAATTGGCTCTGGGACATCGATGGAAATCCAGTGGTGCTTCACAGTGAAAGTCTACCCACTTTTGACGATCCGTTTGAACTTCGCACGGCAAAATTGGACGAGGATCATCCGCTGGTGCGCTACAATAGCCAGAAAGAGAAGCAGCTGCGCATCAAGCGTACCCTGGCACGAGAATACCTGAAGCCCAAAGTAGCTGTGGGAGGCGCATTCATCGTGGCAGGCAATGTGAACGATCTGCCTGAAACCAGCGAACTCAACACCGGTGACCGCTTGCTCAAAGCAAAAGTCGAAATGCCACTGCTACTGCGAGAAGGACGAGGATACAGCCGAAGCACCAACCTCAGCCTGCAAAGCTTTCAGTGGGAACGCGCAGCAAGTGAGAACGCATGGAACAACGACATGACCGCTACCGCGAACGCGATACTTCAGCTGGAACAAGGCGTAAAAGTTAGCATCCGCAACCAGCGCGCTATGGAGGATTTGCTGGCGGCTGAAAAGCAAAAATTAGAATTTGGCGACAGCGAACTGATCAAAGTGAACCTGCGTACGAGCTATTTCTTAAAGTCCGTCATCCAAACCGCGAAAATGCAAGCAGAGCTGGGCATCAAGAAGGCCGAAATGAAGGAATTAACTGCCTCGTACTAAGTTCTAAGGATTTGTATCTTCGAGCGTTAACACATCCCAACGCTCATGAACAACACTTGGAACTGGTCGCTCACCGTAGCACTCGCTGGATTTCTTTTCGGATTTGACACGGTAGTCATCAGTGGTGCGAATGCGCCGATCAAAGAGCTTTGGGACACTTCAGCCTGGTTTCACGGCATCTTCATCATGTCGATGGCGCTTTGGGGAACCGTTCTAGGATCACTAGCCGGGGGTATTCCTACCAAAAAATGGGGCCGCAAAAACACCTTAATCGCCGTAGGATTCCTGTATTTGATCTCCGCCCTTGGCTCCGGATTAGCGCCTGACCCCTATTCTTTCAGCCTATTTCGCTTCCTTGGTGGCGTAGGCGTGGGTGCCTCAACCGTTGCTGCACCGACGTATATTTCTGAAATTTCCAACGCGAAGTCTCGTGGAACATTAGTGGCCTTGTACCAATTCAACCTGGTCTTCGGCATCCTTATCGCCTTCCTGTCGAACTACCTGCTCGATGGCGTAGGCGGCGCAAACGACTGGCGCTTCATGCTCGGTGTCGAAGCCCTACCCGCAGCCCTCTACTGCCTCCTGATCTTCGGAGTCCCTAAAAGTCCTCGCTGGCTCGTTACCGCTAAAAATGATACGGCTGGAGCACTTGCCGTGCTGGGGCGCATCTACGGAAATTCGGAAGCGGCGGAAGCAGAACTCCAACACATCCAGCAGAGCAACCAAGAAGAAGGTACCCGTTCTAACCTCTTCAGTGGCAGGTTCAAAAGACCGCTCCTCCTCGCCTTTCTTTTGGCTTTTTTCAACCAATTAAGCGGCATCAACTTCATTCTCTACTACGCACCAGCCATTCTAGAAAACGCCGGATTTGCCTCTTCGGATTCCCTACTCAGCGCCATAGCCATAGGCGGTACCAACCTCCTATTCACCTTCGTCGGATTGTACCTGATCGATAAAATGGGCCGCAAATCCCTGCTCTACATCGGATCCATAGGCTACATCATCTCCCTAGCCATGGTCGCGTACGGCTTCAAAACCGACGCATCCGCAGCCTTTAACCTCACCTTTATTCTGACTTTCATCGCCTCGCATGCCGTAGGCCAAGGAGCCGTGATTTGGGTATTCATCTCTGAAATCTTCCCCAA
>CATITW010000087.1 GCA_949547975.1 Cryomorphaceae bacterium
CCTGTCGAAAGCGACGGGAGGGCAAAAAAAATCCCCGTCCTTTAGAAAAGAACGGGGATCTTGTAAATGTGCTTGGTAGTCTAGAAGCGACGCTCCTTGATACGAGCCGCTTTACCTGTAAGCTCACGCTGGTAGAAGATACGTGCGCGACGTACTTTACCACGCTTGTTCACTTCAATCTTCTCAATGGCTGGAAGATTTACAGGGAAAATACGCTCTACACCAACGTTACCACTCATCTTACGAATCGTGAAAGTTTCAGTAGCACCAACACCTCTGCGTTGCAAAACAACACCGCGGAAGAACTGCGTACGTGTTTTCTCACCTTCACGAATCTGAGTGTAGACAGTGATGGTATCACCTGCACCAAATTCTGGAAGATCTTTTCTTGAGACGAATTCGTCTTGTACAAACTGGACTAAATCCATGATATAATAGTTTTCTATTTCTGGTCGCCAACATTCACATCTCTTGCCAGAGGTTGACGCTCAGTCCCCAAGGGGATGGCAAAAGTAATAAATATTTCTTTTTTAGAACTGCTCGCGTCCTGCAAAGTGGAAGTCACCTTCAATCTTTGCGTTTTCGTCGCTATCAGAGCCGTGTACAGCGTTCTCGCCGATGCTCTTTGCGAAGCGCGCGCGGATGGTTCCTTCTGCAGCTTCTGCTGGGTTGGTTGCGCCGATCAGTGTGCGGAAGTCCTCAACAGCATTATCCTTTTCAAGGATAGCAGCAACGATAGGGCCAGAAGTCATGAACTCTACGAGCTCGCCGAAGAATGGACGTTCGCTGTGTACTGCGTAGAATGCTTGTGCATCAGCTAACGAAAGTTGTGTTAACTTCAACGCTGAAATACGGAAACCAGCTTCAGTAATTTGGTTCAAAATTGCACCGATGTGGCCATCACGTACCGCATCTGGTTTGATCATGGTAAGAGTCTTGTTGCCTGCCATTTTATTTGAGTTTTTTCTTTTTTAGCGCCGCAAAGGTACACTTTTCCTGCACCTTTGTATATACAGATAGATCAGTATGAAAGAAATTCGATTAGACGGCTTTGAAAAAGCGTTAGATAGTGCTCAAAAAATAGTCATTACGAACCATACGAACCCGGATGGGGATGCGATGGGAAGTGCTTTGGCCTTGCAGCAAGTGCTGGAGAAAAAAGGCAAAGAAGTGGTGGTGATTGTTCCAAATCCGTATCCTGCGTTCTTATGGCATTTGAAAGGCAATGATCGCGTTTTGATTTATAGTGAAGGCAAGAAATTGGCCAATACGCATATTGAAGAGGCGCACATGATTTTCCATTTGGATTACAATGCCTACTCAAGGGCAGCAGATATGGAAGAGGCGTTACGCGCGGCTACTGCGAAGAAAGTCATGATCGATCACCATCAGCAACCAGAGGATTGGCCCGATTTTATGTACAGCGATACGGGGATGAGCTCTACGTGTCAGATGATTTATGAGTTTTGCGATCTCTATGAATGGACCGACGCCTTGGACAAGGACAGTGCGGAATGTATCTATACCGGTATAGTGACCGATACAGGCGGTTTTAAATACAGCGCAACGACTTCGAGAACGCATGAAGTGGCCAGTCGCCTCCTAGACCTAGGTGTAGCTCCACAGGAGTTGCACAATAAATTATTCGATGCGCAACCGGTGGCTCGCCTGCGACTCTTGGGCGCGATGCTCGATCAGATGCAGGTCAGTCCGAAAGGTGATAAGGTGGTTTTGTTTTTAACCGAACGACAGTGCAAGCGTTTAGGCTATGAAAAAGGGATCACGGAAGGTTTTGTAAACTACGGCTTGAGCATTGAAGGTTCGCAGATGACCATATTTTTACGAGAAGAAGACGGGGCTGTTAAGCTCAGCTTGAGAAGTAAAGGGGAGATCGATGTGAATACTATTGCACGAGCGAGCTTTAATGGTGGTGGGCACCGAAATGCCGCAGGTGGAAAGCTAGAGATGGCAATCACAGAGGCGATCGAATATGCGAAAAACGCCTTGGTATGGGACTAAAACGTGTAGTTGCTAGCATGCTCGTTGCGCTGCTTGTGGGATCTTGTGCGGAACGTGCGGAACCCACTCAAGAAGTGATCGAGATTGACATGGTGGAGCGCCAGAAGATGTATTTGGCCCAAGAACGTCAGTTGATCGAACGCTACATCGAAAGCCACCAGCTCGATGGGATTGAGCGCAATGGTTTCGGCATGTATGAGTTGCAAATGTCTGAAGGAGAAGGTCGCAAGGCCGAAATGGAGGACCGTGTGATTTACAGTGCGACGGTCTATCTGATGGACGATAGTGGGGTAGGTCAGTATGTAGATACCATTGCTCTAGGTCGTAGTCAGATAGAACTGGGCTTGCATACGGCTATTGAAGGAATGAAAGAAGGGGAAAAAAAACTCGTTCTCATCCCCTCATTCTTAGCCAAAGGACTTGCTGGTGACCTTGATAAAGTTCCGCCGCAAAGTCCGTTGCGGTATGATATTCGACTTATCCAGGTAGACCGCTGATCTGAGCGGCACCTGCTGGGTGGTAGTCCAAAGCAGTCAACACTAAGAAGATGCTCTGGTATTGCTTGTGAAGCTCGTGTGCTCCGCCAAACTCGATAACGACTTTTTCGCCGATGCGATCGAAGCTGCTTACTTCCATGTAGGTGTATTTGTTCAGCCAAATGCCCTGGAGTACGCCGCCTTCAAAAACCACTTCGTAGGTCTCCCAGCTGTTGCTAGTCTGGCCTTCTTGACCTGGGGCGATCAAAACTTTGGTTAGGAATGCGGTATCGTCCTTTACGGTAAAGAACATGCTGTCAAAGTCTGCTGTTTTTTCGTAGTTCTCTTGGGTTGTAAAGTCATAAAACTCGTAGCTGCTGACCTCAAAACTCTTATTATTCATAAAGATTTGGGCCTCTGTATCTACAACAGATACTGCCTCGGGAGTACAGCTCGTGCTTGCGACGCCTAGCGTTAAAGCGAAAAGAAGTGTGAGTACGTTTTTCATAATATAGGGGGGTGTTAGTTTCTAATGTTACCTCAAAGTTAACAAAAAGTTTACACAAGAGCAAATACAGTTTACGTTGAATTAACAATGAGTTAAAATTTGAGTCTCATGAAGGTTGCGGCAGTGCGACTAGAGAAACTGATTTGTAGATAGTACCTTTGGGGACCAATTCATAAAAACAGCATAACATGTATACAAGAATAGTTGCCGCAGTATTTGCTGCGATCACACTAGCGAGTTGTGGCGGAAACAAAGTCACTGTAAACGAGGAGACGATCACCTTAGAAGAAGGTATTTATGCAAAGCTTAGCACGAGCATGGGCGAAGTCTTGATCGACTTCCACGAAGACCTTGCGCCGATGACCGTTGCAAATTTTGTTGCACTCGCAGAGGGCAATCATCCGAAAGTGGATGAGAAGTACGCAGCTAAGCCGTATTTCAATGGTACCTTATTCCACCGCGTTATTCCAAACTTCATGATTCAAGGCGGCGACGCTGAAGGAACAGGCCGCGGAAATCCAGGCTACAAATTCCCGCAAGAGATTGCTCCTGAACTTAAGCACGACAAGGCTGGGGTGGTAAGTATGGCGAATGCTGGACCCGGTACGAACGGTTCACAGTTTTTCATTACCCACAACGCCACACCACATTTGGACGGCGGTTATAACATTTTTGCCCAAGTTCTTTCTGGCCAAGAAGTCGTTGTTGCCATCAGTGAAGTAAAGCGCATGGCACAGGATCGCCCAGAAGAAAAAGTGGTGTTGAACAGCGTTGAGATCTTGCGTGTAGGTAAAGAAGCCAAGGCATTCGATGCGCCGCAGGAATTTTTGGACGGTGTAAATAATGTAGAGAAGCGCAAAGAAGAGGCTGCAGCAGCGATCGAAGCGAAGATTGATGCGATGTACCCTGAAGCTCAGAAAACAGAGAGCGGATTGCGTTACATCATCGAAGAGCAAGGTTCAGGTGTGAAACCGGAGATCGGCCAAGTAGTTGATGTCCACTACGCTGGGTATTTGACCGACGGAACTTGTTTCGATACGAGTATCAAGGGGCTTGCACAGAAGCTAGGCAACTACGACGAAAGACGTGAGCCGTATGATCCGTTCCCGGTGACTTGTGGGCCGAATGGTCGCGTGATCCAAGGATGGAAAGAGGGCATTCAACTCTTGAACGTAGGCGGTAAAGCAAAATTGATCATACCACCGTACCTCGGTTATGGTGATCGTGGTGCAGGCGGTGTTATTCCTCCAAACGCAACGCTAGTTTTCGATATCGAACTGGTCGGAATTAAGAAATAATCTAGGGGCCATCCCTTATAAATAACAAGTATGGATAACGGTATTTACGCCAAAATTTCAACGCCAAAGGGCGCAATAACAATCAAGCTTGAGCACGAAAAAGCACCGATGACGGTAGCGAACTTCGTAGGTCTCGCGGAAGGCACGGTAGAAAACAC